>CAMFIW010000354.1 GCA_945952355.1 uncultured Phenylobacterium sp.
CTCGTCGGTCGCGTCGGTCGCGTCGTTGGCCGAGGACAGGGCCGCCTGGATCTCGGCGATCGCGCGGCCCAGCGCGGCGGACGCCTCGGCGCCGGCGGCCTCCAACTCCTTCTCCCGCGCTCGCGCCTGGTCGAGCTCGGACGCCAGCCGCGCACGATCCTGCGCGAACAGCGCGCCGTCGCCGCCGCCGCCCATCGCAGCCATCTTGTGCTCGAGTTGCTGGACGGCGCGATCCAGACGTTTCACCGCCTGATCGAGGGCGGTCTCCTCGCGGGTCATTCCACGCTCCGAACTGTGACCGTTAATCTATAGACCGCGCCGGCTCGCCGCCGGAACCCGGAACCTTCCTTGACCCTAAATCCCATGCGTGCGACCCCGCGCGCGAATTCCCCGGATAATAGACTCGGAAGACCTGATGCCCGCCTCGACCCAAGCCATGGCCGACGCCATCCGCGTGCTTTCCATGGACGCCGTCCAGAAGGCCAATAGCGGACACCCCGGCATGCCGATGGGCATGGCCGATGTCGCCACGGTGCTCTGGACAAAGTTCCTGAAATACGACGCCGCCCGCCCCGACTGGGCCGACCGCGACCGCTTCGTGCTCTCGGCGGGCCACGGCTCGATGCTGCTCTACTCGCTCCTGCACCTCACCGGCTTCAAGGCCATGACGCTGGACGAGATCAAGGCCTTCCGCCAGCTCCACTCCAAGACCCCCGGTCACCCCGAATGGGGCCACACGCCGGGCGTCGAGACCACCACCGGCCCGCTGGGCCAGGGCCTGGCCATGTCAGTCGGCATGGCGATGGCCGAGCGTCACCTGGCCGCCCGCTTCGGCGCCGACCTGGTCGACCATCGCACCTGGGTGATCTGCGGCGACGGCTGCCTGATGGAGGGCGTCAGCCACGAGGCGATCAGCCTGGCCGGCCGCCTTCGGCTCGCCAAGCTGACGGTCATGTGGGACGACAACGACGTCACCATCGACGGCGCCGTCTCGCTCTCCGACCGCGTCGACCAGCGCGCCCGCTTCAAGGCGGCCGGCTGGGCCGTGAAGTCGATCGACGGCCATGACGTCGGCCAGATCCGCCGCGCGCTCGCCTGGGCCCAGAAGCAGGACCGCCCCAGCCTGATCGCCTGCAAGACCAAGATCGGCAAGGGCGCCGCCACCCTCGAAGGCCACCACAAGACCCACGGCGCGGCCCTTGGCGCCGAGGAGATCGCCGCCAGCCGCACCAAGATGGGCTGGAGCCAGGAGCCCTTCTTCGTTCCCGACGAGGTCTACAAACCCTGGCGCTCGGCCGGCCGCCGCGGCGGCAAGGCCCGCCGCGCCTGGGAGGCCCGCCTGGCCGCCTCGCCGCACAAGGCCGTCTTCTCCGCCGCCGTGAAGGGAGACCTGCCGGCCCACGCCTTCGACCGCCTGGACGCCCACATCGCCAAGGCCGTGGCCGAGAAGCCCGCCGCCGCGACCCGCCAGCACTCCGGCTCGGCGCTCGACGCCCTGTTCAACGACATCCCCGAGATGATCGGCGGCTCGGCCGACCTCACCGGCTCCAACAACACCTTCGTCAAGAACACCGCCATCCTCGACGAGCCGGACTATTCCGGCCGCTACGTGAACTACGGCGTGCGCGAGTTCGGCATGGCCGCGGCCATGAACGGCATGGCCCTGCACGGCGGCGTCATCCCCTATGGCGGCGCCTTCATGGTGTTCTCCGACTACAGCCGCCCGGCCATCCGCCTGGGCGCCCTGATGGGCGTGCGCGCCATCCACGTCATGACCCACGACTCGATCGGGGTCGGCGAGGACGGCCCGACCCACCAGCCGGTCGAGCACGTCTCGTCCCTGCGCGCCCTGCCGAACCTCAACGTCTTCCGCCCGGCCGACGCGGTGGAGACCGCCGAGGCCTGGAAGATCGCCCTGCAGTCGCCGAAGACCCCGTCGGTCCTGGCCCTGTCGCGCCAGAAGACCGCCGCGGTGCGCACCGAGGCCACGCCTGAGAACCTCACCGCCCACGGCGCCTATCAACTCCGCGCCGCCGGCGAGCCCGCCCAGGCGACGATCTTCGCCTCCGGCACCGAAGTGGGGATCGCCGTGGCCGCCCGCGAGATCCTGGAGGCCGAGGGCGTCGGCGTCCGCGTCGTCTCGACCCCCTGCTGGGAACTCTTCGAGGCCCAGAGCGATCGCTACAAGGCCGCCGTCATCGGCGAGACCCCGGTCAAGGTCGCGGTCGAGGCCGGCGTCCGCCACGGCTGGGACCGCTTCATCGGCCCCGACGGCCTGTTCGTCGGCATGACCGGCTACGGCGCCAGCGCCCCGGCCGAGAAAGTCTATGAAGAGTTCGCCATCACCCCGCAGGCGGTGGCCGACGTCATCCGCGCCCGCCTCGCCCAGGAGAGCTGACCCATGCGCCTCGGCACGCCTCTTTCGCCCACCGCCGTTAAGGTCATGCTCCTCGGCTCCGGGGAGTTGGGCAAGGAGGTGGTGATCGAGCTGCAGCGCCTAGGGTGCGAGGTGATCGCCGTCGACCGCTACGCCGATGCGCCGGCCATGCAGGTGGCGCACCGTTCCCACGTCATCGCGATGACGGACGCCAAGGCCCTGCGCGCCCTGGTCGAGACCGAGCGCCCGCACCTGATCGTGCCGGAGATCGAGGCCATCGCCACCGACGAGCTGGTGGCCATCGAGGCCGCGGGCCTGGCGACCGTCATCCCCACCGCCCGCGCCGCCCAGCTGACCATGAACCGCGAGGGCATCCGCCGGCTGGCGGCCGAGGAGCTCTCCCTGCCCACGAGCCCCTACGCCTTCGCCTCCTCCGAGGAAGAGCTGGCCACGGCCGCCGAAGAGATCGCGGGCTTTCCCTGCTTCGTGAAGCCGGTGATGAGCTCTTCGGGCAAGGGCCAGTCCTATGTCGAGAGCCCTGACCAGATCGCTGACGCCTGGCGCTACGCCTTGGAGGGCGGCCGGGTCGAGCAGCCCCGCGTGATCGTCGAGGGCAAGGTCGAGTTCGACTTCGAGATCACCCAGCTCACCGTCCGCTTCCAGGGCCCCGGCGGCCTGATCGCCACCGCCTTCTGCGATCCGATCGGCCACCGCCAGGTGAAGGGCGACTATGTCGAGAGCTGGCAACCTCAGCCCATGAGCGCCGCCGCCCTCGACCGCGCCCGCGAGATCGCCCGCGCGGTGACCGCCGAGCTCGGCGGCTTCGGCCTGTTCGGGGTCGAGCTGTTCGTGAAGGGCGACGAGGTGTGGTTCTCAGAGGTCAGCCCGCGGCCGCACGACACCGGCCTCGTCACCCTCGCCACCCAGCACCAGAGCGAGTTCGCCCTGCACGCCCGCGCCATCCTCGGCCTGCCGGTCGACACCACCCTGCGCGAGCCGGGCGCCAGCGCGGTGATCTATGGCGGCGTGGACGCCAAGGGCGTGGCCTTCGAGGGCGTCGCGGAGGCCCTGGCCACCCCCGGCGCGGACCTGCGCCTGTTCGGCAAGCCCGAGGCCTTCGAGCGCCGCCGCATGGGCGTGGCGCTTGCCCGCAACGCCAGCGTCGACGAAGCCCGCGCCCTGGCCAAGGACGCGGCAGACAAGGTCCGGGTGGTCGAGCGCTGAGCCCTATTCGGCGCGCTTGGCGAGCACCTCCACGACGCTCATCACCAGGCCGACCAGCCGGACCTGCACCGCGACGGCGGCGACGAAGGCCGCCAGCGCCACGAGGCTCTGCCAGCTCAGGCCCTCGCGCTTGAATTGGGGCCGCCAGCCCGGGAACAGCTCGCGCGCCAGTTCGGTGGCGGTCGCCACCGTCCATACGCCCAGGAAGCTGACGGTCAGGATCTCGATGGTCCGCGCGCTGAGGTCGGTGATCTGGCGACAGGCGAACAGGATCGCGCCCGCCACGATCGTCCGATGGGCCAGCTCGAAGTACCACTCCGCCAACCGCCGCACGACGCCGATCAACCTGCGCCGCCCGCCCAGCTCCGGTTCCGCGCCCTTATCCGCCCCGACCTCAGCCATCCTCCAACCCTAGGAGCCCACTCACAGGGTGTCATCCCGGTTCCCGCGAAGCGGAGGACCGGGATGACACGGAGAGGATGCGTTGCATGGCCCCGCTGGCCGGGACTAGCATCGCCCATCATCCTGGTGGGGACCAATCCGATGAAGAAGCTTCTCCTGGCCGCGACCGTCGCCGCCATCGCCCTGTCCGCCGCCGCCGTCGCCGTCGCCGTCGCCGCCGAGGCTCCGCTGATCGAACGGACCAAGCTGTTCGGCAATCCGGCCAAGCGCGC
>CAMFIW010000355.1 GCA_945952355.1 uncultured Phenylobacterium sp.
GTTGCGTACCCGCCCGAACAGCCCGCCGCTCTTAGCCGCGAGGCCGCCGCCGTCGGGGACGGCCGGCTCCAGCCGTCGTGTCACCTGCTGGCTCATCACCTGGCGCAGGGCGCGGCAGGATTCGGCGTCGGCGCCGGTGTCGTTCCAGACCATGGACAGGAAGCCGGTCATGTCGCGCGCCGTGGTGCGTGAGGCCCGCGCCGCCTCCAGCGCGCCGACCCGGTCAAGCCGCTGGGGGTCGAGGCCACGGGTCTGGGCCTCTTGGCCCAGGCGCCCTGCCTGGGCCTCCAGAAGCTGGCCGTAGCTGGAGAAGCCGAGCTCCGCCGCCACCCCGTCCAGCATGGTCGAAAGATCGCTCTCCAACACGGTCGCGCGGCAGCCGCAGGCTCGGGCCCGGGCGTTCACCCGATCCAGGCCAACCCGGCGGATCAGCACGTCGGTGGCCGCATTGTCGCTGAGCGTCAGCATCAGGCGGGCGAGGTCGCGCAGCGACAGCCGGGCGGGGTCCTCGAAGTTCGACAGGCCCACGGGGCCTGGGGTCGCCTGGGCGGGGATCAGGTCCACCATCTCTGCGGGGTCGAGCAGTCCCGCATGGACCTGAGCGTAGAACTCCAGCGCCACCAGCGGCTTGAACACCGAGGCCATCACCACCGGCAGGTCGGGCCTGAGGCCGAAGCTTGCGCCGGTCGCCAGGTCGACGGCGTGCAGGCTCCCGTCGCAGCCCGCCTGGACGAAGCCGCGCTCGATCATGGCCGCCGTCTGTGGAAGGTCGGACATAGCCCCGCGACTGTGCGGGCCTCGCGCAGCGGGCGCAAGCCGGCCCCTGGCGCGCTCCCACACCCCGCTCTAGTCTGACTGAACAACGATAAGGAGGAGGCGCCGCATGCTCGGCTTGATGATGGATCGTGCGCTGAGCCTGCCCTCGATCCTCGAATACGCGGCCGCCTATCACCCGCACCGCGAGGTCGTGTCGCGCTCGGTCGAGGGGCCGATCTTCCGCTACACCTATGTCGACGCCCTGGCCCGCGCCAAGCAGATGGCCAAGGCCCTGATCGACCTCGGCGTGAAGCCGGGCGACCGGGTGGCGACCCTGGCCTGGTCCACCCACCGCCACTTCGAACTCTACTACGCGGTCAGCGGCGTCGGCGCCGTGCTGCACACCATCAATCCGCGCCTGCATCCGGACCAGATCGCCTGGGTCGCCAACCACGCCGAGGACTCGGTCCTGTTCTTCGACCTGACCTTCGGCGACCTCGTGGCCGAGATCGCGCCGCAGATGAAGACGGTGAGGACCCTGGTCTCGCTCACCGACCGCGCGCACCTGCCGGCGGCCGCGCCGGCCGGACCTCTCGTCTACGAGGAGCTGATCGAGGCCCAGACGCCGGACTTCGTCTGGCCCGAGGTCGACGAGCGGCAGGCCTCGGGCCTCTGCTACACCTCCGGCACCACCGGCAATCCGAAGGGCGTGCTCTATTCGCACCGCGCGACCGTGCTGCACGCCATGGCCATGGTGCAGCCGGACGGCTTCGATCTCGGCGCGCGAGACGCCGTCCTGCCGTGCGCCCAGATGTACCACGCCAACGCCTGGTGCACGCCCTACGGCGCGCCCATGGTCGGGGCCAAGCTGATCCTGCCGGGCCGCCAGCTCGACGGCCCCTCGATCTGCGAGCTGGCCCAGACCGAGGGGGCGAGCTTCGTGCTCGGCGTGCCGACCATCTGGATCGGCGTGCTCGATCATCTCGACAAGACCGGCGGCCAGCTCCACGTGCGCACCGTCGCCATCGGTGGTTCGGCGCCGACGGCGTCCCTGATCGACCGCGTGGAGGCCCAGATGGGCGCCACCGTCCGCCAGATCTGGGGCATGACCGAGACCAGCCCGATGGGCGTGATCAACACCCCGCTGCCCGAGCACGGCGGGGAGGACCCGACCCAGTCGACGGCGCGCAAGATGAAGCAGGGGCGCGGGCTCTGGGGCGTCGACCTGCGCATCATCGGCGAGGAGGGTCAGCGCCTGCCGCACGACGGCGCCAGCGCCGGCCAGCTCCAGGTCCGCGGGCCCTGGGTCTCCTCCGCCTATTTCAAGAACGACGGCGCGGCCGCCTTCACCGACGACGGCTGGTTCGATACCGGCGACATCGCCACCCTCGACGCCGAGGGCTATCTGCGCCTGACCGATCGGGCCAAGGACGTGATCAAGTCCGGCGGGGAATGGATTTCGACCCTGGACCTGGAAGACGCCGTCTGCTCGCACCCGGCCGTGGCCATGGCCGCCGCAATCGGCGTGCCGCATCCGAAGTGGGACGAGCGGCCCCTGCTGCTGGTGGTCCTGCGCCCCGGCCAGTCCGCCGAACCCGAGATGCTCAAGGCCCATGTCGCCGAGCGGGTGGCCAAGTGGTGGACGCCGGACGAGGTGCGCATCGTCGAGGCCCTGCCCATCGGACCCACCGGCAAGGTGCTGAAGCGCGAACTGCGTGACCAGCTCGCCACACAGCCAGCTTAAAGCTGAACAACACCGAACCCGACTTGCAGGATCGCGTTCATCTCCCAGGTGTAGGGTGTCTAGCGAGGAGGAGCTGAGCGTGGCGCGTCATCGGCCCAAGGGTGTTCTGGAGATCGGCTGGGCGGTGCTGGAAAGCGCCGCGACGGGCCGCACCGAGCACATGCCCACCTCGGTCGACTATCCGGACACCTTGGTGCGCCGCATCACCTTCAACGCCGGCGGCGGCCTGGGCTGGAAGCTCTCGGCCATCGAGAGCCCGCGCGAGAAGGCGGCCCCCTGGAAGATCGTCGTAGTCACCGGCGCACCGTCCTGGGCCGAATACTGGGCGCCGGTCATGGCCGCCCTGCCGCAGGACCGCGAGATGGTTGTGGTCGACCGGCCCGGCTATGCCGGTTCGGAGCCCATCGAATATATCGGCGACATCCGCTTGCAGGCCCGCGCGCTGATGCCCCTGCTGGAGACGCGGCCCGGCCAGAAGATCCTGCTGGTGGGCCAATCCTACGGCGCGGCCATCGCCAGCCTGATGGCCGCCGAGGCCAAGCCCGGCAAGGTCGGCGGCCTCATGCTGCTGTCCGGCTACTATGGGGAGCCGGGGCCCACGGCGAAGTGGCTGCTGGGCATGGGCGCGCGGATGCTGAAGGTGATCCCGCGCGATGTTCGCCACGCCGTGCTGGAGGTGACCGAACAGACCCGCCAGCTCGACCTGCTGCATGCCGCGCTGCGCCGGATAAACGCGCCGATCCACGTGGTCCACGGCGACAAGGACGACTTCGCCCCGATCGCACTGGCGGAGAAGCTGGTCGCCGAGACCCGGTCGCGCCGGTCAATGCGCTTTGTGGCGGTGCCGGGCGCCGATCATTTCCTGAACGATGGCCCGACCGACGTGCTGATCGACGCCATCGAGACCTGCATCCCGAGCCGGCCGGCGCTCCAGTGGCGCCTGCCGGCCTGGGCTCGCTTCGGCGCGCCCAAGGCCGAGGCGACCGCCGCGGCGGCTTGAGGTCGGGAACAACCGCGGGTTTTTCGGGGTTGTGCGTCCCAAGGGTGGGGCCACTAGGAGACAACCCCAGATGAAGATGATGTTCTTGGCCGCCGGCGCTGTCGTGGCCTTCGCCGCGAGTCCCGTTTTCGCCCAGACCGCGCCGCCCGCTTCCGACCCCGCCATGACCTCCGGCGCCGCGCCGCAGTCGGACCCGGCCAAGGCCTCGGCGGCCGCCGAAACCGGCACGGCCGCCAACACCGCGGCCACCGCCACGGACCTGAAGGTCGGCGCCGCCGTCAGCGATTCCGCCGGCGCCTCGGTCGGTACGATCAGCAAGGTCGGCAAGGGTTCCGGCGGCGATACGATGGTGACGCTCAAGGCCGACGGGAAGACCAAGACCGTTCCCGCGTCCAGCCTGTCGCTGTCCGGCGGCTCCCTGGTGTCGAGCCAGACCAAGGCCGACATCTGGGGTCCGCAATAGGCCGCAAAGCCCGGCCCGCCCGGCGGGCCGGGAATCCCCATCCGGGGTTTGAAAACCCCTTGGCGCGCGCCACCTGAACGGCGATAAGCTTGGACCTGCGGAAGCCGGTCGACGTACCCTGGCTTCGAGAAACCGCCCGCCAAGCGGGCCAGTCGCCAAGGGGAAACGTGTCATGAAGGCCGCCGTTCTGCGCGAAGTGGGCAAGCCGCTTCAGATCGAAGACGTCCAGATCAACAAGCCCGGCCCGCACGAGGTCCTGATCCGCACCGCGGCGGCCGGCCTCTGCCACTCCGACCTGCACTTCATGGA
>CAMFIW010000356.1 GCA_945952355.1 uncultured Phenylobacterium sp.
GATCGTCGCCATGCCGGCTGGCCAACGGATCGCGCTCGTGGCCGCCGGTGCCGGGGCAGGGATAGCTTCGACCTTCAACACGCCGATCGGTGGCGTCATGTTCGCCATCGAGCTCATGTTGCCCGAGGTCAGCGTTGAGACCTTCCTGCCGGTCGCGGTCGCCACGGGTGCGGCCACCTTCGTCGGCCGATGGGCTTTCGGAGATGCGCCGGCGTTTCTCGTGCCGCCGATCCGAGCGCTAAGCACGAACCCCGAGGCCTTGCTCACCTTGATCCTGTTCGCCGTGTTGGGCGTTCTGACCGGCGTCGCCGCCGCGGGCTTCATCCGCGGTCTGCACCTGGCCGAGGACCTCTTCGACAAGGCACCGTCCCGATACCTGCGTCACATCGTGGGCATGGCCTTGGTCGGGACCTTGTTCTACGGGCTCTATCTTTTGTTTGGCGAGTATTATGTCGAAGGAGTGGGCTACGCGACAATCCAAGCGATACTCTCGGGCCATGCGACCCTGTTTTGGTTGATGGGACTTCTGTGTCTTTGCAAGGCGGTGGCGACCTCGATCAGCTTGGGATCCGGCTCCTCGGGGGGCATTTTCTCGCCCTCGCTGTTCATGGGAGCCACCCTTGGAGCGGCCTTTGCTGGCCTGGTGAACCAGCTAGGCGTGACGCCGCAGCTCAGTCTGCCCGCCTTCGCCATGGTCGGCATGGGCGCGATGGTGGGCGGGGGCACCGGCGCCGTCATGACCGCGGTGACGATGATTTTCGAGATGACCCTCGACTACAACATCGTCATGCCGATGATCGTGGCCGTCGCGATGAGCATCGGGGTGCGGCGCATTCTCAGTCCCGAGAACATCTACACGCTGAAGCTGGTCCGGCGCGGGCGGGCCGTTCCCAAGGCGCGGCACGCCAACATGTTTCTGGTGCATGCTGCGCGAGATGTCATGGACTCGGACATCCAGGTCCTGCCGGCGGAGGCGAGCTTCGACGCCTTCCTTCGCGATCCTGGCCATTCCGGCCGGCTTCGCCACATCGTCGTCACGGAGAAGGGACGGTTGTTCGGTGTCATAAGAGTCAACACGAGCTTGCGTCGTGGGATGGAGCAAGCCCATCGGATGCTCTGCCTGGGTGACGTGGCGAACCGGAACTTCACCGTGGTTCGCCCCGACGATGTGGCGTTTGACGTCATCCGCCGCATGTGGCGGCGCGACGCAACGATGGCCGTGGTGGTGGGCGGCGAAGGCGTGCCCCGGGGCGAGAATGTCCTAGGCGTTATCAGCAAGGAACACGTGGCGGACGCCGTCGCCGACAGCGTGAAGATCTATCCCAGGTAACCAATGTGCGCGCGACGGGGCATATTTCGAACCAAGCCGCGGTCGAGTCGCATCGCGGCCGAGACGAGGCAAGCTCATGTCGCGCGGCAGATCGCTGGCGCGGCCCTGGAGTAGATTGAGCGGACCGCCTCCGGCCGCCATCGTCAATTTGGCGTTGGTGCGCTGGCGACCGTGCAGGGCTCATCAACGAGTCCAGGCCGAGCGAGCCAACGCACCGCGGCGACGACGTAGCTGCGATCGCGCCCCAGGGGGGAGACGTGGGTCGCGCCAACGGCGTCGAGGACCCAACGGTGGCAAGCGCGCAGCGCTGGCGCGACCTGGGCTCGCCGCCAGGCCTTGTCGAGATCGGCGTCGGGGTTTTGGCTTGCGACGATCACGGCGACTGGAATGCGTGACGGGAGGGCGCCGTGTTCGCGAATCCGCGGCAAGCTGGGCAGGATCTGCAACACCTCCGCGCGGGCGGTCTCCCGATGCCGAGCAGAAATCAGGCTCAACCACTTCGCATGCGCCGAAGCGCCCTTGAGCCCAATCGCATCGATCATCGGACCGGCAGCGAGCCGGGCAAGTCCGAGTTCGCCACCGACGACAGCGAGGGCGGCGCGGACTTGGTCACGCCGCAGGTCGGCCGTCACCAGGGGCTCATCGAGATCGTCGGTTCCTACGCCATCGACAAAGAGCAATCCGGCCACTCGCTCGGGATAGAGGATTGCGAAAGCTTCCGCATAGAAGGCGCCGTCCGAGTGACCGACGAGAATGATCGGATCGCGTTGACCTTCCCGGTCCAGAAGGTCGCGAAAGTCCCTCGCGATGGCTTCAGGGGTCGGCTCGCCGGTCCGGTTGGGCGATTTGCCGAGCCCCCGCCGGTCGTAGCTGCAGACGCGCCCATACTTGGACAGTGATCGGCGAACGCGACCCCAGTCGGCGGAATCGCCGAAGGCGCCGGCCTCCAGCCAGACGGTCGGGGACGCCGACCTCGGCCCGGCGCAATCGACAACCAGGCCCTTTGGGCCGCCATTCGTAACGGCGGGGGGATGGTGCGGGGTTGCGCAACCCAAAAGCAGCTCGAGGCCTGCGCCAAGGCACAGTCCTACGGTCCGGCGATAGTATCGGCGTCTGTGGCGCAATGGGCCCATCAATCCGCACGAGTTCGCCGTCGGCGTCCGTCTGATGTTGGCCCGGCCACCCTCTCAGACCCTGTCGCAGCTCGGCAGGGCAAGTTGTCAGACTTCGCCATTGAAATATCGTATTACGAGATAATAACGCGCGGCAAGCTCGGCTTGACGGCTTCGGCTGCTCCGCGACGCGGGACGAGGGGGAACGCGATGCAAAAGAAGACGCCGCGGCCGAGAGCCGGTCGCAGATCTGTTGAGAGCTGTATCGTTGGACGCGTTCTGAGAGCCGCCCTGATCGGGTCCATTCTAGCCGCTGCGGCGGGGTTCGCTTCTGCCGCCTGGCTGCGGTTCGACTCAATCCAGCCGAACACCAGGGCTGTTCCACACCTCGCAGTGGGCTAGGTGCGCTGGCGGCTCACGCAATCGTCAAGCTGGGGAGCGGTCCAGTGGCCTAAAGCATGATGTATCGTAATGCGATACAAGATGGGGCATCGAAGAGGACCGATATGCATGATCACACCAAAGATACTGTTATGGTGGTTTGCGATGATGAGCGCTACGCCGCCGATCTACTCGCTCGCCTGTTCGATGGCGGGTATTCCGCGGTTGGACCTGTCCCGAGCGCGGGCGTCGCGTTAGCCGTTGTCGCTCATGCCTATCCGACGCTGGCGATCGTGGCCAATCCACCCACTGGCCGGCGCGGAGCGAGAGAGCTTGCAGTAATGCTGATGCGGGACTGGGGCATTCGATCCCTCATTCTCGAGGGAGCGGGCGGTTCAGCAAACTGCGAAACCGACCAGGACTGGCGGCCCCGGCCGGACCAAATCCTGCGGCTTGGCCAAGTTCTTGGCCCGATGGGGAACCAGACGGGGCAGGGCGAACCGTCCGCCTGAGGTATCGCGCCCGACCTCACCTCCCTAACCTACCTCACCCAGCGAGCACCTCGGGCCGCCAACCCCGGAGCACCAGATAGGCCGCAAACCCTACGCCGTAGGCGACGGGCACGTGCCAGCCCTCCTTTAGCCAGGTGACGATCGACCGGCCCGCAGGAAAGAGGCCGGTTATTGCCACGCCGGCAGATGAACCGAACCAGATCATCGAGCCGCCAAAACCGACGGCATAGGCGAGAAGCGCCCAGTCGTAGCCGCCTTGCTGCAGGGCGAGAGCTGTGAGCGGGATATTGTCGAAGACCGACGACAGTACGCCCAACCCCAAGGTGGTCGGCCAAGTTGCCACCGGGAGGCTCTCGACCGGCATCATCGAGGCAGTGGCCACAAGGGACACCAGGAATAGACCCCCCTTTGCGGCAGCCGGCGCGATGCTCCAGTCTGGCGCGCGCGCGACAAGGCCAGCGAGCAGCGCGACCCAGATCGCCAGGCCCAGGACGGGCACAGCTTCCTCCAGACTGGGGAAGTAGAGGTTGGTGGCCACATTTGCGCCGATGATGGCGACGAGCACAGCTCCGACGATCGCCACACGACTCCAGTCGATGCGAAATTCGACGCCCTGGTGCCTCTCGATTGGCGCATGTCGATGTTGGGACCAAGCCCCGAAACCGGCGAACACCGCAAAAGCAAAAGTCGAGGCGATATAGGCCGGCAGCACATCTAGCGGCGAGGCTCCTGCCAGCCACATCATTGTGGTGGTGGTATCACCAACGACACTACCGGCGCCTCCGGCGTTGGATGCGGCGACGATAGAGGCGATGAAACCAACCCCCACGCGGTCGCGATAGACGTGCCGCGCCACGACCCCTCCAATCACTGCGCCGGCGATATTGTCGAGAAAGGCGGAGAGCACGAATACAAGTGCCAAGAGCG
>CAMFIW010000357.1 GCA_945952355.1 uncultured Phenylobacterium sp.
CGCCAGTCCAAGAGCGTATCGAGCGGCCCGGGAGCAATCCCGGGCCGTTTCGTTTTGGGGGTCAGGCGCCTGCCGGCCCGACGGCCTCGCGCACCGCGGCGAGGCAAACGCCGGTTCCTGGGGGCGGGGTATCCCGGCGCAACCAATGCTTGCGACGATGCTATGGCTTAGCTAGCGTCCGGACAGGGCGGTTGAGTGGGGGCGTTATGAAATTTACCGGTGTGGCGGCGCTGGCCGTTCTGGCGGCGGGCGGAAGCGCTTGGGCGCAAGCCCCAGCCGCGCCCCCGGCCTCAGCGTTCGGTCGGATTCCAGCCGTCCAGGACATCGCGATTTCGCCGAATGGCCAGACCATCATGACGCTCGGCGGGGGACCCAGCCAGCGCGCGATCACCTTTGCGACCATAGACAAACCCGGTCTCCCAGCGCTCGACCTCGGCCCGGTGAAGGCGCTGGGCGTGAACTGGATCGGCGACGACTACGCCGTCGCCGAGATCGAGCTCTGGCATGAGGGGAGCGGTCCCAAGAGCTCCTATGCCTTCGCCCGAGACGTCGCCATTACGCCGCAGGCCAAGGCGGTGTCGCGATTCCTGGAGGGCGACCCGGTTTCCCAGGCGGCCGGACGTCTGCCGGTGGTGGGCCAGACCCGGGGCCCCTCGCCGAAGGCTATCGTCCTCGGACTAAGGGATTCTTCAGGACCACAGGGCGGCCAGGACACCCGCCTGAAGCGGAAGGGGCAGGATCAGGGCTTCCTTCCAGCGCTGCTCAGCGTGGACCCTGCGACGGGGAAGGGGGCGCTGCTGGAACTCGGCGGGTTCGACACGATCGGCTGGGATCTAGACCTCACGGGCGAGGCGCGCGTTCGCGAGGACATCGACGACCTGACCCACAAGTTCAGCCTCTACGCCCGGCAGAAGGGCTCGCGCGCCTGGAAGCCGATCCTGGCCAATCTCGACGAGGAGGCGTGGGTCAACTATCTCGGGTACTCGGACCCTGAGGACTCGATCTATCTGCAGCAGCCCGGCCCAGAGGGTGACCAGGTGGTTCGACGCCGCCTGGCCGACGGTGTGACGGAGGCGGTCGGACGCCCGGCCAAGGGGCTGTCGATTTCAGTGCTCTTCGACCACCGCAGGGGCTCGGCGATCGGCCTGGCCTCCGGGGGTGAGCAAACCGTCATCGAATGGCTCGACCCCGAACTGGGCGGCGTGCATGCCGCGCTCAGCCGCGCCTTCAAGGGCAAGACGGTCGGCCTCTACGACTGGTCGGATGATCGGACGCGGTTTCTCGTGCGCGTGAGCGCCCAAGCCTCGCCTGCGGAGTGGTACCTGTTCGACAAGGCTCGCAAGGAGCTGTCGCCGCTCGGCGAGGAATATCCCGAGCTCAAGGGCGCCGCGCTCGGCCAGACGCGATGGTTCACCTACAAGGCCCGCGACGGCTTGGAGATCGGCGCCTATCTGACGCTTCCGCCCGGCGCGAGCCCGGGCGCGAAGGCGCCGCTGATCGTGTTGCCGCATGGCGGACCGCGGTCGCGCGACGACAACGATTTCGATTGGCTCACCCAATTCCTGGCCACCCGCGGCTATGCCGTTCTGCGACCGCAGTTCCGAGGTTCGACCGGGTTCGGCCGCGCCTTCGAACTCGCGGGGCGCGGCGAATGGGGCGGAAAGATGCAGACGGACCTGTTGGACGGGATCGCGGCGGTCGCGAGCAACGGCGAGGCCGATCCGGCGCGGGTCTGTATCGTGGGCTGGAGTTTCGGTGGGTACGCCGCGCTCGCTGGCGCGACCTTGCACCCGGAGGCCTATCGCTGCGCGGCTTCGATCGCCGGCATTTCCGACCTGGGCCTGCTGGTGAAGGAGGAACTGCAATCGTCGGGTTCGGACTCCGCCAACATGCGCGATCTGAGGCGGCTGCTCGCGGGGGCCTCTCCAGAATTGATCAGCTCGACGTCGCCCTTGCAAAACGTGGCGGCCGTGCGCGCGCCGGTCCTGTTGATCCATGGCGACCGGGATCATGTGGTCGAGATCGAGCAATCGGAGAAGATGGCCGCGGCGCTCAAGGCGGCGTCAAAACCCGTGGAGTTTCTGACGATCAAGGGGGACGACCACGGGCTCGCCCAGTCGGCCAACCGGGTGCAGTTGCTCCAGGCGCTCGAAGCCTTCCTGGCCAAGAACCTGCCGGTGAAGTCCGCAAGCTAGAACTTGTGGGTCGGGTCGTCGCCGTGGGCGGTGTCGCCGAGGCCGGTGAGGCCGCCGGCGGCGCCGGAGGTGGCGAGGCCGGGCGGGATCGGGGCTTCCTTGTATTTGCGCACGGCGGCCTTGTGGGCGGCGATGGCGTCGAACTCGGCCTGCTTGGCGCGGCTGAGGCCCTGGCCGAGATAGGTCGCCGTCTTGGCGCCTGCGCCGAGGCGCTCCGCACAGCGGTCGCGCTCCTGGCGCGTCATGCGGACGGCGTCGGGACTGTCGCAGCCCATGCCGCCGAAGCGCAGGGCGCGGCCGAACTCGGCCTGGGTCCCCGGCGGATTGGGGCCGGGATGGGCGTCGGCCCCGACGACCGATCCGAAGGGTGCGGCGGCCGGACGCCCCGGCGCCGGCGCTGCGATCAGCGGGGCGACGGGCAGGGGCTCGGGGCTGAGGCGCGGCGGCCGGGGCTTGATCGGCGAGACGGCGCGCCGGTCGCGGTCGTGATGCTGCGGGCTCACCAGATAGACCGGGGCCACGGTGACCTCGAAGATCGGCGGTTCGTGCGGCGAGGGCAGGGGGTGCGGATGCTGCAGCGCCAGGACCGCCAGCACGGCGATGTGCGCGAGCGCCGAGGCGCCCGCGATCGATACCCACCTGCGCGCCGTCCCACGCGGCATGCGGCCTCCCTCCAAGCTGCGCCTTAGGGAAAGTGAGCCGCGGGGCTTAAACGGGGCGGAAAGAGGTCTTATTTGGGCGTCCGCAGCGCGGCGTTGACGGCAAGACCCTTCCCGAGTATGAACCGCGCTCTTTCGAGACCGGGGATTCTTCCCTCGTCCCGACGAACCAAAGAGTCCCGCAACGGACTTCCAGGCCCGCCGGAGCGCAATTTCGCGCGCTGCGGCGAGTTTTTGCGTTCGGTGGGCGGGCTCGAAATCTAGAACAACAACGACCCCTATCGAGGCGCTTCGGCCAAACGGCACACGCCTCCAGAGCAGAGATTAGATGCCGACAGTCAACCAGCTCATCCGCAAGCCCCGGCAGGACAAGCCGTCGCGTAACAAGGTGCCCGCCCTGAAGGGCTGCCCCCAACGCCGTGGCGTCTGCACCCGCGTCTATACGACGACCCCGAAGAAGCCGAACTCGGCGCTTCGTAAGGTCGCCAAGGTGCGTTTGACCAATCAGTTCGAGGTTATCGGCTACATCCCTGGTGAGGGCCATAACCTGCAGGAACACTCGGTCGTCATGATCCGTGGCGGTCGCGTCAAGGACTTGCCGGGCGTGCGCTACCACATTCTGCGCGGCGTGCTCGACACCCAAGGGGTCAAGGACCGCAAGCAGCGTCGTTCGCTCTACGGCGCCAAGCGTCCTAAGTAAGGAAGAAGAAGCATGTCCCGCCGCCGTCGCGCCGAGAAACGTGAAGTCCTGCCGGATCCGAAGTTCGGCGACCTCACCGTCACCAAGTTCATGAATTACGTGATGTACGAGGGCAAGAAGGCCGTCGCCGAGAACATACTCTACGGCGCCTTCGACATCCTGGAAGCCAAGCGCAAGGACCAGGGTCCCCTGGAAACCTTCCACTCGGCCCTGGAAAATGTCGCCCCGGGCATCGAGGTCCGCTCCCGCCGGGTCGGCGGCGCGACCTATCAGGTCCCCGTCGAGGTCCGTCCGGACCGCCGCAAGGCCCTGGCCATCCGTTGGCTGGTGACCGCCGCCCGCAAGCGCGGCGAGAACACCATGACCGAGAAGCTGGCCGGCGAACTGCTGGACGCGGCCTCCAACCGCGGTTCCGCCGTCAAGAAGCGTGAAGACACGCACAAGATGGCCGAAGCCAACCGGGCCTTCTCGCACTACCGCTGGTAAGACCCGCCAATCCATCGCTTTCCGGCGCGGGCGGTTTGAGTTAAACCGCCCGCGCCGTTCGTTCACCTACCCCGAACGCCACTTCAAGCAGAGCTTCCGCTATGCCCCGTACGCACAAGATCGAAGACTATCGCAACTTCGGAATCATGGCCCACATCGATGCGGGCAAGACGACGACGACGGAGCGGATCCTCTACTACACCGGCAAGTCCC
>CAMFIW010000358.1 GCA_945952355.1 uncultured Phenylobacterium sp.
CAATGTGCGCCAATAGCTTTATGTCGACAACGACGCCCGCGCGCTGACCCGGGTCTTCGAGGCGTGCGGGCGCGGAGAGAGCTACATCATCGGCGGCCGCGCCGAGCGGACCAACCTGGACGTGGTCCACACGATCTGCGACGCCCTGGACCGCCTGCGTCCGCGCAAGGACGGCCGGTCCTATCGCGACCAGATCGCCTTCGTCGCCGACCGGCCGGGCCACGACCATCGCTACGCGATCGATCCCACCAAGCTGGAGCGCGAGCTGGGCTGGAAAGCCCAGGAAAGCTTCGACACCGGCATCGAGAAGACCGTCCGCTGGTATCTCGACAACGAGGCCTGGTGGCGGCCGATTCAGGACGGCGCCTATTCCGGCCAGCGCCTGGGCCTGGCGGTTGGCTAGATGACCGTCCGAGCGATCCTGCTCACCGGCGGGACGGGTCAGGTCGGGACCGAGGTCCAGCGCCAGACGCCGGCCGGCTTCGAAGTGATCGCCCCCACCCGCGCCGAGCTGGACCTCGCCGATCCCGCCGCCGTGGCGGCCTATGTGGAACGCCGGGCCTGGGCCTGCATCGTCAACTCCGCAGCCTATACCGCGGTCGATAGGGCCGAGAGCGACGCCGTTTCCGCCTGGAAGGCCAATGCGTTGGCGCCCGCCGCCCTGGCCCAGGCCGCCGCCCGCGCCGACGTGCCGGTGGTCCATATCTCGACCGACTACGTCTTCGCAGGCGACAAGGCCGCCCCCTATGTCGAGGGCGATCCGGTGGGCCCGGTCGGGGTCTATGGCGCCTCCAAGGAGGGCGGCGAGCAGGCGGTCCGCACGCTGGCGCCGCGTCACGTGATCCTGCGCACGGCCTGGGTGGTGAGCCCGCACGGCGCCAACTTCATCAAGACCATGCTGCGGCTGGCCGAGACGCGCGACCAGCTCGGCGTCGTGGCCGACCAGCATGGCTGCCCGACCTCGGCCGGCGACATCGCCGCGGCGCTCTGGGTCATCGTCCAGCGCCTGGCCGACGATCCGATGGCGCCGAGCGGCACCTATCACTTCGTCAATTCCGGCGAGGCGACCTGGTGCGAGCTGGCGCGCGCGGTCTTCGCGCATTCGGCGGCCTCCGGACGGAAAGTCCCCCAGGTCGACGCGATCGCGACCTCGGCCTATCCGACACCCGCGCGCCGCCCCGCAAACTCCCGCCTGGACACCGCCAAGCTGCGGCGCGATTTCGGGATTGCCCCGCGACCCTGGCAAGAGGCCATCGCCGAGGTTACGGCGACCCTGCTGGCCCGCGAACCTTGAGGATCTGAGATGAAGGGTATCATCCTGGCCGGCGGCTCCGGCACCCGGCTGCACCCCGCCACCCTGGCGGTGAACAAGCAGCTGCTGCCGATCTACGACAAGCCGATGATCTATTATCCGATGTCGGTGCTGATGATGGCCGGCATCCGCGAGATCCTGATCATCTCGTCGCCCGAATACATCGACAACTACCGCCGCCTGTTCGGGACCGGCGAAGAGCTGGGTCTGGACATCCAGTACAAGATCCAGCCGAGCCCGGATGGCCTCGCCCAGGCCTTCGTACTTGGGGAGGAGTTCATCGCCGGCGATCGCGCCGCCCTGGTGCTCGGAGACAACATCTTCTTCGGCGCCGGTATCGGCGAACTCCTGGCCCGCGCCGCGGCGCGCGAGAATGGGGCGACCATCTTCGCCTACCAGGTCGACCAGCCCCAGGCCTATGGCGTGGTCGAGCTCGACGGGTCGGGCAAGGCGATCAGCCTGGAGGAGAAGCCCGCCCAGCCGAAATCGAAGATGGCGGTGACCGGGCTCTATTTCTATGACCGCCGCGTCGTCGAGCTCGCCAAGCAGGTGAAGCCGTCGGCCCGAGGCGAATACGAGATCACCGACCTCAACCGCGCCTATATGGAGTTGGGCGACCTCTATGTGGAGCAGATGTCGCGCGGCTATGCCTGGCTCGACACCGGCACCCATGAGAGCCTGGTCGAGGCCTCGGAATTCGTCCGCGCCGTCCAGAAGCGCCAGGGCGTGCAGGTGGCCTGCCTCGAAGAGATCGCCTTCGCCAACGGCTTCATCGACAAGGCGCAGCTCAAGGCGCGCGGCGAGCTGTTCGGCAAGACGGCCTACGGCCGCTACCTCCTCGATATCGTCGAACAGTCCAGCTAGACGCCGGCGGCGCTCATCGCCTTCGAGGGGGCGGTGCCGATCAGGGCGGGACGGCTGGAGGCCTTCACGGCGCTCAGGAGGGCGGGGATGAAGGCGTTCAGCACACGGAACGCGCGCCCGGTATCATCATCGACCGTAGACGCACGCACCAGCACGCCGTCGGGTATGAAGCCCTGCATCGCGTCCTTGAGCAGGATCTCGCGCTGGTCGGTGCTGGTCAGCGGCAGGTCTTCGCCCAGCCGGGTCCAGTAGATCAGGCTTTCCTTCCGCTCGCCGGCCGACGCGACGATTTTCACCGCGGGCAGGTGCGTCCCACCCGGCAAGGCCACCGCGGTGGACGACTTTGAATCGATCTCGAAGCCGAGCGCCGGATAGCAGGCCTCCGGGCGGTGCAGTTGCACCACGTCACCCTGGGTGCCGCCATAGGCGACCAGCAGCATGACTTCGGCCTCCAGCGCCTGGCTGATGTAGCTGCGCTGAACCACCTCGTTGTAGAGCTTGGCCGCTAGGCCCTCGAGCTTCGGCTTCACAAGGCCTTCGGCCGCGGCCGAGGTCCAGCCCGCGAAGGCCTTGGGCACGATGGACTCCATCTTCTCATTGCCCAGCAGCACCAGCTTGCGCCGGGGCTCCAAGGCATAGGCCACGCCCGCGGCGCCCAGGCAGGCGCCCCCGATCAAGAAGTCCCGCTTGGAGATCATGACCGGCGCATCCAGCTGCGGATTTGGGAGAAGATGTTGTCGAGCAGGAAGACCAGCAGAAGCGAGGTGGCGAACAGCACCATGCCGGCGGTCTCGTGCAGGAAGCCCTGCGCCACGGCGTTTCCGAAGAAGTAGGTGAGCAGAACGAGGATGACGATGCGGATGATGTTGGCCACGATGGCGATCGGGATCACCATGCAGACCAGCAGCAGAGAGTAGCGCCAGGAGGCGTTCCGCAGCAGGTAGATGTAGAAGAGGCTGATCGCCGTCAGGCCGACGAGCGAATTCATGCCCGAGCAGGCATCCTCCACCAGCAGCTGGTACTGGGCCACGATCAGGGTCACGCCCTGGTTGATGATCGGGATGCCAAAAGCCTGGAGTCCCTGAGTGGCCACGTGGGACACGAACAGTTTCAAGGGCGCGGTGATGTGATCCAGCGCCCAGCCGGGCGGCGGCACCATGAAGCCCAGATAGAGCAGCGGAAACCAGCAGCGCAGCATGGCCCGCTCGCCCACATGCAGGTAGAGCGCGCTCATGATGGCGCCGTAGCAACCGGCGGCTTCGAACAGCATGAAGTCGTAGGCCCGGCCGAAGACGTAGATCGGCAGGGACACCAGCAGCCCGAGCGCGACGACCCAGGGGCGGCCCGGGACGGCGTATTCCGCGAGCTCGTCGCGCTTGCGCCACACCAGCCAGGCGCCGGTGGCCAGGATGATCGGGCCGTGGGCGCCCGACTCCTTCGACCAGACCTGCTGGCCGAGGCTGATGAGCGTAGGAATCGCCAGGGCGGCGAGGCCGAGCAGGAGCGGCCAGGCCGTGATTAGGCGCAGACCGCTACTAGGCTTGCTGACAGGGATCGCGGTGTCCATGGCTTAGAAGTCGTTCAGGACCGTGCCGATCACTTTCGCGCCGTCGGCCTGGATTTGACCGATCAGAGTCTTCACGTCGTCGACCCGGGTCCAGTCGCGGCGCGTAACGATCATGCTGTAGCCCAGCACGCTCGAGATGCGTCGCGCGTCCGAACAGGAGTTGGCCGCCGGCGTGTCCATGATCGTCAGGTCGAAGTCGCGTAGGCAGACGTTCATCAGCGTCTCGAACCGGTCGCGTGCGAGCAGTTCCTGCGGGTTTGGCGGCGAGCCGCCGGAATACATCACCGACAGGTTCGGCAGGATCTCGGTCTCGATGTAGCCGGTGTAGTCGTCCTCTTCGTCGGCCAGGCACTGGGACAGGCCCGGTGGCGGCGACGGCGGCCGGATGATCTGGTCGATGCCGGGGCGGCGCAGGTTTCCGTCGATAAGCAGGGTCTTGAGCCCGATCTGGGACATGGCGACCGCCAGGTTGGCCGTGATGTAGGTCGACCCGGTTTCCT
>CAMFIW010000359.1 GCA_945952355.1 uncultured Phenylobacterium sp.
CCTGAATGACGAGGCGCGATTGTCGGATCAAGCCAACCCATCGCGTCGCGGCGGGTCAGGCGCGTGGGCGCTCAGCCTGCTGATCTTGCTCGCCTACCTATCGCTGCTGGCGCCGGTGTTCTTCGTCGATACCCCGCCGCTGCTCGACTATTCGAACCACAATGCCCGCCTGTGGATGATCGCGGGCGGGGAAAAACTGCCTCCGCTCGACCAGATCTACCGCATAGACTGGTCCAAATCCGCGACGACCATCGGGATCGACCTCATCGCTGCGGCGCTTGGTCCGATTGTCGGTAAGGCGATGGTGGGGCCGATCTGCGCGGGTCTTTCCGTCTTCCTGCCCGCGTTCGGGGCAATGCTGCTCCACCGCCGCATCTTTGGGGGCGCTCACGCCTGGCAACTCGCGATCGCCTTGCCCGCGTTCGGCAAGACGGTGCTTTGCGGGTTCATGAATTTCAACATCGGGCTCGGGGTCGCCTTCCTGGGCGGCGCGCTGGACGGGCGCCTAGTGCGCGCCGGCCCGGTTTCCGCCTTCCTGGGCCGGCTCGCGATCGCACTTCTTTGTCTGGTGGTCCATCCCTACGCAGCCATGTGCTACGGCGGCGTGATCCTCGGCCTCAGCCTGGGGGCCGAGCGCGGGCCGCTGCTGCGCTGGGACGGAATCCGCCAGCGCCTTCTGCCAGGCGTCCTGGTGGTGGCGCCCACGATCGTCGCGGTCGCGCTGATCTTCCTGCTGGCGCCCCATGCGCCCGGCCATGTGGGGCAAGGGCCCACGGCGGTGACGTGGGAAGACTTCAGCCCCCGCTACGTCGTCGCCGTGCTGATGACGGCCTTCCATGCCTACTCGCTGCCGCTGGACGCCGTGACGGTTCTGGTCCTGATCGCCATCGTTGCAGCGGCGGCCTGGCGCCGTCGGCTCGAGGTCCATGCCGGGCTGCTGCTCGCCGGCGTAGCCTTCGTGCTCGTCTCGCTGGTGATGCCGACCCAGATCGGCGACGCGTATTGGCTGGAGTTTCGCGCGCCGACCATGGCGGCTTTCATCCTGCTGGCCGCCGTCCTGCCGAACTTTTCGGGCGTACGGGCGCGTGCGGGCCTGACAGCCGTCCTGCTCGCCGTGCTGGTCGTCCGGACCGGCCTCGTGGCCGCGGCCTGGGTGTCCGCGCAGTCCGACATTCGATCCGTGCGTTCGGCTCTGGAAGCTGTCCCGCCCGGCTCGGCCCTGCTGCCGCTTCGCCGCTACGCCTCGGACGCGGAGCGTCGCGCGGCGCCCCTCGGTCGCTACTTCGGCGATGTCGCGGCCTTCGCCGGTTATGGCGAGATGGCGGTATCGCAGCGGCGGGCCTTCGTGCCCATGCTGTTTGCGATCACAGGCCAGCAGCCCATCGTCGTCCTGGGTCGGTTTGCGCCGCTCAGCCAGCCCTGGGGTGGCCAGCCCGCCACGGTGGAGGACCTGTACGAAGCTCAGCATCCGCCGTTGCACCGCTATCTCGACCATTGGCGGAACGACTTCGATTACATCCTTTTGCTGGACGCCACGGCGGGAGGCCCCCATCGTGCGCTGCCCTCGCCGGCGGACGTGGACATGGTGGCCGACCGGGGCTTCGCCGTACTGTACCGCATTCGACATGAGGCGGGGACTAAGCGCTGATCAGGCCCGCGACGGCCCCTGCTTCGACGTCTGAAATGCGCCCATGCGGCAATTCGCCGTGGGCCGGAACGAACACACTTCGGAAGGGGTTTGGGGCTCAGCATCCGGCTCAGCTTGAATGGATGCGCGAAGCGTCCACATAAAGGCGCTGACAAACCGTCTTGAAGGACGGCTGGGTCGTCCGACTCGGGCGCATCGCCCGAGTGACCACGGCCCGGACAAAGGCTCGGCTCTGCCTAGAATGGGGGGCCGGCCAGGAGTTGATGCATCATGACCGAGATCAAGACCCTGCCCATTCTTCCGTTGCGGGACATCGTGGTGTTCCCGCATCAGCCGGTGCCGCTGTTCGTGGGCCGCGAGAAGTCTGTGCGCGCGCTTGAAGAAGCGATGAAGACCCCCGGCAAGCAGATCCTGCTCGCCACCCAGAAGGACAAGGACGACGACGACCCGTCCCCCGAGGGGATCTACGACGTCGGTGTCGTCGCCACTGTCCTGCAGCTGTTGAAGCTGCCCGACGGCACGGTGAAGGTCCTGGTCGAGGGCAAGGCCCGCGCCGGCATCTCCAAGTTCACCGGCCAGGAAGAATACTACGAGGCCGAGATCGCCCTGATCTCGGAGGACGGCGCGGGTTCGGCCGAGGCCGAGGCGCTATCGCGCGCCGTGGTCGAGCAGTTCGAAAACTATGTTAAGCTGAACAAGAAGGTCCCGCCTGAGGCCCTGGCGTCGATGCCGCAAGTCGACAGCCCCGGGGAACTGGCCGACCGTATCGCCAGCCATCTGTCGGTGAAGATCACCGAGAAGCAGAACCTGCTCGAAATCTTCAATGTCGTGAAGCGTCTGGAGAAGGTCTTCGCTCTCATGGAGGGTGAGATCTCGGTCATGCAGACCGAGAAGAAGATCCGCAACCGCGTGAAGCGGCAGATGGAGAAGACCCAGCGCGAGTACTATCTCAACGAGCAGATGAAGGCGATCCAGCGCGAGCTGGGCGAACAGGACGATCAGCGCGACGAACTGATCGAGCTCGAGAAGCGCATCAAGAAGACGAAGCTCTCCAAGGAGGCCCGCACCAAGGCGGAGGCCGAGCTGAAGAAGCTGCGCAACATGAGCCCGATGTCGGCGGAATCCACCGTCGTGCGGAACTATCTCGACTGGCTGCTGTCGATCCCGTGGGGCAAGGCCAAGACCAAGCCCATCGACCTGGAAAAGGCCGAGGCCGTGCTCGAGCACGACCACTACGGCCTTGAGAAGGTCAAGGAGCGGATTCTTGAATACCTGGCCGTACAGTCGCGCACCGGTTCCCTGAAGGGCCCGATCCTTTGCCTCGTCGGCCCGCCCGGCGTCGGCAAGACGTCGCTGGGCAAATCGATCGCCGAGGCGACCGGCCGCGAGTTCGTGCGCGTCTCCCTGGGCGGCGTGCGCGACGAGGCCGAGATCCGCGGCCACCGGCGGACCTATATCGGCTCCATGCCCGGCAAGATCATCCAGTCGATGAAGAAGGCCAAGTCGACCAACGCCTTCTTCCTGCTGGACGAGATCGACAAGATGGGCAGCGACTGGCGGGGCGACCCGTCCTCGGCCCTTCTCGAGGTGCTGGACCCGGCGCAGAACTCCACCTTCGCCGACCACTACCTGGAGGTCGACTACGACCTGTCGCCGGTGATGTTCGTCACCACGGCCAATAGCCTGAACATGCCCCAGCCCCTGCTGGACCGCATGGAGATCATCCGCATCCCCGGCTACACCGAGGACGAGAAGGTCGAGATCGCCAAGCGGCACGTGCTGCCCAAGCTGACCAAGGACCATGGCCTCACGGGCGCCGAGTTCGTGGTGCCGGACGACACGATCCGCAACCTCATCCGCTACTACACCCGGGAAGCGGGCGTGCGGTCGCTGGAGCGGGAGCTGGGCAACCTGGCGCGGAAGGTCGTCCGCGACCTGATGCGCGAGAAGGTGCTGTCGATCACGGTAGATGACGAGCGGCTCGCCAAGTATGCGGGGGTTCGCAAGTACCGCTACGGCGAGACCGACGCGGAAGATCAGGTCGGGATCATCACCGGCCTGGCCTACACCGAGTTCGGGGGCGATATCCTGACCATCGAGGCGGTCAAGATGCCGGGCAAGGGCCGCATGTCCATCACGGGCAACCTGAAGGATGTGATGAAGGAGTCGATCGCGGCGGCGAACAGCTTCGTGCGAAGCCGGGCGACGCGCTTCGGCATCGAGCCGCCGGTGTTCGAGAAGACCGACGTCCACATCCACGTGCCGGATGGCGCCACGCCCAAGGATGGTCCGTCCGCCGGCGCGGCCATGGGGACGGCGATCGTCTCGGTGCTGACCGGGATCCCGATCCGCAAGGATATCGCCATGACCGGCGAGGTCACCCTGCGCGGACGGGTCACCGCCATCGGCGGCCTCAAGGAGAAGCTGCTCGCGGCGCTCCGCTCGGGCGTCAAGACGGTGCTGATCCCGGAAGAGAACGTGAAGGATCTGGCGGACATCCCGGATAACGTGAAGTCCGGGCTGGAGATCATCCCGGTCTCGACCATGGACGAGGTGCTTTCGCGAGCCCTGACCGAGCCCTTGAAGCC
>CAMFIW010000360.1 GCA_945952355.1 uncultured Phenylobacterium sp.
CGTCTACAAGATCCCTGTCTCGGGCCTCGGCCCGCCCCTGGCGGTGGCCTATGTCGGCTCCGCCGTGGGATCTATCGGCGCCGGCTGGATCGCCGCGCGCCTCCTCGCCCGCGGCCTCAGCATCAATACGGTCCGCAAGAGCGTCATGCTTGGCTCGGCCTTGCTGGTCACGACCGTGCCGCTCGCCCTCTATGCCGAAAATCTCTGGCTCGCCGCGGTCCTGCTGGGCGTCACCCTTGCCGGGCACCAAGGCTTCTCGGTCAGCATCTTCTCGACCATCGCCGACATCATTCCCAGGGCCCGAGTGGGGTCGGTCACCGGCTTCGGCGCGCTCTGCGGCAACCTGGCCGGCATGGGCATCGTCCTGCTGGCCGGTGAGATCCTTACGGCCGGCCTGGGCTATGGACCGCTCCTCGCCATCGCCTCGGTCTCCTATCTCCTGGGGCTCCTGTGGCTGCACCTGTGGGCGCCTCGGCTGGTCCCGGCTCCCGACGACATCGACGAGACGGTGTAAACCAAAACCGTTGCGAGATCGGACCACTCAAGGCTAGATGGTCAGGACTCAGTGGCGATCCGCCCCTGGGCGATCTCACGGGGGGAACGCGGCGTCAGCACGCCGGGCCCAATCAGAAAAAGGCCATAGGCCGAAAGAAATACTCCCTATTCCTACCGATCGAATGGGAATAACCGCCCTCCCGATCGGCGGAACAGCCGAGTTCGAAGGGGATAACAATGCTGAATCAACATGGCCCGACCGCGACCCGCAGCCGGACCCGCCTGAGCGCGCTGCTGGCCTCCGCCGCCGTGCTCGCCGGCGCCGGATCCGCGCTTGCCGCCGAGACCGAGGCGACCACGGTCGACGAAGTCACCGTCACCGCGCGTTTCCGCGAGGAAACCGTCAACACCGTGCCGATCGCGCTCAGCGTCATCGGCGGCGACCAGATGGCCGCCAAGAACCTCAACAACCTCGAGAGCCTGTCCCAGGCCGTGCCGACCGTCGACTTCCGGACCGGCGCGTCCAACAAGGACCGAACAGTTTTCGTCCGTGGTGTCGGCACCATCACAACCTCGCCGGGCGTCGAGCCCTCGGTCTCGACCGTGCTCGACGGCGTGGTGCTGAGCCGCCCTGGTCAATCCACCCTCGATCTGGTGGACATTCAGCGCATCGAAGTGCTGCGCGGGCCGCAGGGCACCCTGTTCGGCAAGAACGCCTCCGCCGGCGTGATCAACATCGTGTCCAAGGACCCGACAGACACTCTGCACGGCTATGGCGACGCCTCGTACTACGAAGGCGGCGAATACCGCTTCAAGGCGGCGGTTTCCGGCCCGCTGGTGGAAGGTAAGCTAAACGGCCTGATCAGCGCCGTCGGCGCGCACTATGACGGCAACGTCAAGGACATCATCCATGGCGGCGACATCAACGGCTACGCCCACTCCGGTGTCCGGGTGAAGCTGATCGGCACGCCCAACGACAAGCTGAAGGTCACATTCGGCGTCGACTATGTCGGTGGCAAGGAAGACGCGCCGAACGGGGTGTTCTCGGCCACCGACCGTGTCGCCTACCCGACCAACGCCGTCACGGCCAATCCCGCCCTGGCCACACTGCTGGCCGGCTACGGGGTCACCGCCGGTCCGGACAACAAGTCGTCGGTGGCCTCCATCGGCTCGACCGTGAAGGATCGCAACGGCGGCGCGGTCCTGCAGTTCGACTACAATCTCGGCGACTACGTCCTGACCTCGATCTCCGGCTATCGGTTCTGGAAGAACCACCAGGCGCCGGATTTCGACAACCTGCCGGTTCTGACCGCGACCTTCCCGGACGTCCGCGACGACGGCGTGGTGGACTCGCTCCAGCGCACCCAGGAATTCCGCGTCACCTCGCCAAAGGGACAGTTCTTCGATTTCGTCGCCGGCCTCTACTACATGCGGGCCGAGACCAAGGAGGTCTACCAGCGCGATCTCTATCGCCTGGTCGGCGGTTCGACCCTGCACGACAGCGGCGTCGCCCACTACGGCATCGACGCGAAGAACTACGCGGCCTACGGCGAAGGAAACTTCAACTTCACCGACCGTTTCCGCGCCATCCTAGGCGCTCGCGTCATCCGCGACGAGCTCAGCTACTACCACGTGCGCACGGCCACCACGGCCGTCGCCCTGACCGGCATTCGACCGTTCCACCAGAGCGCCGGTTCGGTGGAGAAGGACGGCTGGAGCGGCCGTGTCGGGGTCCAGTACGACATCACCGACCATCAGATGTTCTATGCGACCGTCTCGCGCGGGTACAAGGGGCCGGCCTACAACGCCTTTTTCAACATGCAGGCGATCGACGAGATCGCGCTTAAGCCGGAAACTTCGACCTCCTACGAGGCCGGTGTGAAGGGCAGTTTGTTCGGCGGCAAGCTGCAGGGCGCCCTGTCGATCTTCGACACCAGGTACGAGAATTATCAGGCCAACTTCACCGACGTCGCCGGCACGCCGCCGGCCTTCGTCACGCGCCTGATCAATGCGGGCGACGTTTCCACCAAGGGCGTCGAGGGCGACCTCACCGCCCATCCGTTCGCCGGGCTGAAGCTCGGCGCCTCGTTCGCGCGCACCGACGCCAAGGTGGACAGCTTCCTGTGCCCGGCCGGTTCGCCGGTGAGTTGCAACATCAACGGCCAGCCGCTGCCCTTCGCTCCCAAGTGGAAAACCCACTATGAGGCGGAGTACACCGCCCATTGGACCGACGCCTGGGATATCGCGGTCTCCACCGACTACAGCTGGAAGTCCAAGACCCAGTACTCGCTGTCGGAGACCCCCGACACGGTCCAGGGCGCCTATGGCATCTGGAACGCCGGCATCGCCCTGATCGGGGTCGAGAACGGCTGGACGATCCGCGGGGTGGTCAAGAACATCATGAACGAGCACTACTCGCCCTACATCGCCTATGGGTCGGTGGCCGGGGTGGTGCGGTTCGTGCCGCGAGACAACGACCGCTATTGGGGCCTGACCCTGCGCAAGGACTTCTAGGACTCCGGCGCTCGAATGAAAGAAGAGCCGGCGAGAGTGATCTCGCCGGCTCTTCCATGTCGGTTCAGGCTTCGCCTCAGGCGAAGGCGCGGCGGCGCTGGCGCAGGGTCGCGCCAGCCAGGCCGAAGCCCGCGATCATCATCGCCCATGTGGCCGGTTCCGGCACGGCGCCCTTGGTGGCGATGTTGTCGAGTTCGAACGAATTCGAGTCCGAGCCGAAGGTGATGCTGTGGGCGGTCGCGCCGCCCAGATTGTAGTTCACGGTGAAGCCGACGCCTTGGTCGCCGTCTGCGGCGTGAGTCGGCGTGCCATAGAGCGCGGTCCCGTAGATCTTCGGACCACCGTCGATCTGCAGCCAGTTATAGGAGTCGGGCGAGCCCATGTAGAAGCTGAAAGCGGTGAAGCCTTGCACGCTGCTCAGGGTCACCGAATGGCCACCGGTCACGGCCAGGAACTTGGTCGTATCGCCGGGCGGCTGGGCGGCGTCGCCCGAGCTCACCGAGCGGATGTCCGCGCCCGGCATGGAATAGCCGGGAGCCAGCGGGGCGTCGAAAGTCGCGACGAGCGTATAGCCCAGCGGCGTGGTGTCGCCGAGCGTATTGGTGATCGTCACCGCGGCGTTGGCCGAACCGGCGGCGGCGGTGGCGAGGGCGACGAGCGCGGCGGCCGTCAGAAGCGTCTTCATTGGCTTTACTCCTGGCTGTCCGGCCAGCGACTGGCCCGGTCAAATTGAGACAAAACGGTGTTCCGTCCCCTCCAGGAGCAAGGGCGGCGCCAACGGTCCGGTCGGGAGGCGCCAGCAACATTGAGGAAACATCCGCGTCCGACCTAGGCTGTTCCACAATACCCAAGCCTGGACCCGGAATCCGATGCTGAACCGCCGCCAACTGCTCGTGACCACCGCCGCGGCCGCTGGCGCCTCGGCCTTTCCGGCGCTTGCCGCCGAGGGCTCCGAGCTCGACCGGCTGTTCGACCAGCTGTTCCAGGAGGGGTTGCGCCAGCGGCCGGAGAGCGCCACCCAGCTCGGTCTCGACAAGGGCGCCAACGCCGACCTGCGCGGCCGGCTCAGCGACGAGAGCGACAAGGGCAGGGCGGCCGCCAAGGCGCTCAACGTCGACCAGATCCGCCGCCTCAAGGCCATCGACCGCGCGAAGCTCGGCGCGACCTTTCGCATCAACTACGACACCGTGCTCTACACCCGGGAGTCCCAGGCCCAGGTCCAGGC
>CAMFIW010000361.1 GCA_945952355.1 uncultured Phenylobacterium sp.
CGGGCCGACGGTTCGGTCATCCGGTTCGACCGGAATGCCGCCGTCCTCATCAACAACCAGAAAGAGCCGATCGGAACCCGTATCTTCGGGCCGGTTCCGCGCGAACTCCGCGCGAAGAACCACATGAAGATCATTTCGCTCGCTCCTGAGGTGCTGTGATGGCCGCCAAGATCAAGAAGGGCGACAAGGTCGTCGTATTGACCGGCCGCGATGCCGGGAAGTCGGGGGAGGTCGTTCAGGTTCTCCCCAAGGAGACGCGTGCGATCGTTCGCGGCGTCAACCTGGTCAAGAAGCACCAGCGCCAGACCGCGCAGCAGGAAGGTGGGATCATCTCCAAGGAGGCGACCATCCACCTGTCCAACATCGCGATTGCCGATCCCAAGGACGGCAAGCCGACGCGCGTGGGCTTCAAGGTGCTCGAAGACGGCCGCAAGGTCCGCTTCGCCAAGCGTTCCGGGGATCTGATCGATGGCTAACCAGGCTCAGGCGGCCCTCGAGCCGCGTCTCAAGGCAATCTACGCCGAAACGATTCGCGCCAAGATGGTGGAGGAGTTCGGCTACAAGAACGTCATGGAAGTGCCGACCATCGAGAAGGTCGTCATCAACATGGGCGTGGGCGAGGCGACTGCCGACACCAAGAAGGTGACCTCGGCTGCGGCCGACCTGGCGCTCATCGCCGGCCAGAAGCCGGTCGTGACCCGGGCCCGCAAGGCGATCGCGACCTTCAAGGTGCGCGAGAACATGCCGATCGGCGCCAAGGTGACGCTGCGCAAGGCGCGGATGTTCGAGTTCCTCGATCGCCTGGTGAACGTGGCTCTGCCTCGCGTCCGCGACTTCCGGGGTCTGAACCCCAAGTCGTTCGACGGCCGCGGCAACTTCGCTCTCGGGATCAAGGAACACATCATCTTCCCCGAGATCAACTACGACAAGACGGAATCGGTGTGGGGCATGGACATCATCGTCTGCACCACGGCCAAGACCGACGACGAGGCTCGCGCCCTGCTGCGCGCCTTCAACTTCCCGTTCCGGCAGTAAGAGCCCGGCTCTTAAACGCGGAAACCAGGAGAGAACCATGGCGAAGAAGAGTGCCATCGAGAAGAACAACCGCCGCAAGAAGCTCGCGAAGGCGTATGCGGGCCGGCGGGAGCGTCTTCTGGCCGTTGCCAACGACGAATCCAAGTCGATGGAGGAGCGCTTCACGGCGCGCCTGAAGCTGGCCGAACTGCCGCGCAACGCCAGCCCCACCCGCATCCGGAACCGGTGCGAAGTGACGGGCCGTCCGCGGGCCTACTACCGCAAGCTTAAGATGTCCCGCATCGCGCTGCGCGAGCTCGGCTCGCAGGGCGTGGTCCCGGGGCTGACGAAGTCCAGCTGGTAAGGAGGCGCGACCAATGGCGATGAACGATCCCGTCGGCGATATGCTGACCCGCATCCGCAACGCGCAGATGCGTCGCAAGACCAAGGTCTCGACCCCCGGTTCGCGGCTGCGCGCTCGCGTCCTGGACGTGCTCCAGTCCGAGGGCTACATCCGTGGCTACTCGACCACGGAGTACGGCAATGGCCGCACCGAGTTCGAGATCGAGCTAAAGTACTACGAGGGCGAGCCCGTGATCCGCGAGATCTCGCGCGTCTCCAAGCCCGGCCGTCGTGTGTATTCGGGGGTGAACGCCATGCAGCGTGTCGCCAACGGTCTTGGCATCACGATCCTCTCGACGCCGCAGGGCGTCATGGCCGATCACGAGGCCCGTGAGAAGAACGTGGGCGGCGAAGTGCTCTGCACGGTCTTCTGATCGTCGCTGGCGCAACGCAGACACGGGGAAACCGACAATGTCTCGAATTGGAAAGAAGCCCGTTTCCGTGCCGGCCGGCGTTACGGCTGCCGTGGACGGCAACCTGGTGAAGGTGAAGGGCGCCAAGGGCGAACTCACCTTCCTGTGCCCGGACGACGTGTCCGTGAAGATGGAGAACGGCGCCATCGCCGTTGCTCCGCGCAACGAGACGAAGAAGGCGCGCGCGATGTGGGGCATGTCCCGCTCGCAGGTCGCCAACCTCGTCGAGGGCGTCAGCAAGGGCTACGAGAAGAAGCTCGACATCACCGGCGTCGGCTACAAGGCCGCGGTCGCCGGCAAGGTGCTCAAGCTGTCGCTCGGCTACAGCCACGACATCGACTACGAGATCCCCGCGGGCATCTCGATCGCGACTCCCAAGCCGACCGAAATCGTGCTCACCGGAATCGACAAGCAGAAGGTCGGCCAGACGGCCGCCGAGATCCGCGAATTCCGCGGCCCCGAGCCCTACCAGGGCAAGGGTGTGCGTTATTCTGGCGAGTTCATCTTCCGCAAGGAAGGCAAGAAGAAGTAAGGGGCACAGGCCATGGCTAAGAACACCGAGGCCACCTCGCGCCGTGTCGCGCGTGTGCGCCGTTCCATCAAGAAGGTTGCCAACGGGCGTCCGCGCCTGTCGGTCTTCCGCTCGTCCAAGCAGATCTATGCCCAGATCATCGATGACGCGAAGGGGGCCACTGTCGTGGCCGCCTCCACGCTCGAGAAGGATCTGCGCTCGTCGCTGAAGACCGGAGCGGACATCGAGGCGGCGAAGGCCATCGGCAAGCTCGTCGCCGAGCGCGCTGTCGCCGCCGGCGTCAAGCAGGTCGTCTTCGACCGTGGCGCCTACATGTACCACGGGCGCGTCAAGGCGCTTGCGGACGCGGCCCGCGAAGGCGGCCTCGAGTTCTGATCGGGCAGGGGGCTCCGGCCCCCTTTCCTCATCCGGCCGGTACGGTGCTTCGGTACCCGTCCCGGCCGTATCGGTTTTGCGGGCGTCAGGTCCGCAGATGAATGCGGGGTGGCCTCGGCCGGCCCGCCAAACTCAAGCGAGCGGCGGGCTCCGGTCCGTCCGCGCACAGTGAGAGAGAACCTATGGCCAGAGAGCCTCGTGAACGGAACAATCGGGACCGCGAAGAGCGCGATTCCGAATTCGTGGACCGCCTCGTCCACATCAACCGCGTCGCCAAGGTGGTGAAGGGCGGCCGGCGCTTCGGTTTCGCCGCGCTCGTCGTCGTCGGCGACCAGAAGGGCCGCGTCGGCTTCGGCCACGGCAAGGCCCGTGAAGTGCCGGAAGCCATCCGCAAGGCCACGGACGCCGCCAAGCGCGCGCTGATCCGCGTGCCGCTGCGCGAAGGCCGCACGCTGCACCACGACGTCCACGGCCGCCACGGCGCCGGCAAGGTCGTGCTGCGCTCGGCTCCGGCCGGTACCGGCATCATCGCGGGTGGCCCGATGCGCGCCGTCTTCGAGGCGCTGGGCATGCACGACGTCGTGTCGAAGTCGCTTGGCTCGTCCAACCCGTACAACCTGGTCCGTGCCACGTTCGACGCGCTGAAGCGCGAGGACAGCCCGCGCTCGGTCGCTGCTCGCCGCGGCATCAAGGTTTCGGCTCTCCAGGCCCGCCGCGGTGACGCGGACGGTGCTTCGGCGGACGCGTGAGGAGGGGACCATGGCAGACAAGAAGACTGTCACGGTTGAGCAGATCGGCTCGCCGATCCGCCGTGAGGCCAAGCAGCGCCAGACGCTGATCGGCCTCGGCCTCAACAAGCTGCACCGCCGTTCCACGCTGGAGGATACTCCTGCGGTGCGCGGCATGATCGCCAAGCTTCCGCACCTCGTGCGCGTCGTCGCCGAGTGAGGGAGGGACCGACCATGAAGCTGAACGACATCAAGGACAATGCCGGCGCCAAGAAGGGCCGTATCCGCGTGGGTCGCGGTATCGGTTCGGGCAAGGGCAAGACGGGTGGCCGCGGCGTGAAGGGTCAGAAGGCCCGTACCGGCGTCGCCGTGAAGGGCTTCGAGGGCGGCCAGATGCCGCTCTACCGGCGCCTGCCGAAGCGCGGGTTCTGGAACCCCTTCTCCAAGGACCTCAACGAGGTCAACCTCGGCCGCATCCAGGAGGCCGTCGACGCCAACAAGCTCGACGCCGGCCAGCCTGTCACGGTTGAGAGCCTCGTCGCGGCCGGCGTCGTGGCCAAGCCGCGCGACGGCGTGAAGATCCTCGGCCAGGGCGAACTCAAGGCGAAGCTCGCCTTCCAGGTTGCCGGTGCCTCGAAGTCGGCCCAGGCCGCCATCGAGAAGCTCGGCGGCTCGGTGACGATCCTCGCCGCTGTGGCGGAAGCAACGGCCTGACCCCATATTGGGTCGGACTGAGATTCGGCGCCGGGCGGCGGAGTGGATCC
>CAMFIW010000362.1 GCA_945952355.1 uncultured Phenylobacterium sp.
CATGGCCGCCGACGAACCCGACCGCTACGTGGTCAACATGGCCAAGAAGCTGCGGACGGGCCGCATTTTCCTCGACTACCTGCGCAACGATCGGCTCTCGACGGCGGTCGCGCCCCTGTCGCCGCGGGCGCGTGAGGGGGCGACCGTGTCCATGCCGCTGACCTGGAGCCAGGTGAAGGCCGGCCTCGACCCCGCCCGCTACACGATCCGCACCGTGCCGGGCCTGCTGAAGAAGACGCGGGCCTGGGCCGATTACCGCGACGGCGAGCGGTCGCTGAAGGAGGCGATCAAGGCGCTGGGCTAGGACGCCTTCTTCCGCTTGGGCGCGGGCTTGCGCTTGTGCGGCTCCGGCTTGCGGGCGGCGGGCTTGCGGCGCGAGCCAGCGGCCTCGCCGAGGCTGCGCTTCAGGGCCTCCATCAGGTCGATGACCTCGGCCTCCTTCGGCTCCGGCGCAGTGACCTTGCGGCCATGGGCCTTCTGCTTCTCCTTGATCAGGGCGCGCAGCGCATCCTCGTAGCGGTCGGTGAATTCGTCCGGATCGAACGGGCCCTCCAGCTGGTCGATGATCTTGGAGGCGATCTCCAGCATCGAGGCGTCCGGCCGGGTCGAGGGGACTTGGCCGAACACCTCCTTGGGATCGCGCACCTCGTCGTGGGTGCGCAGGGTGTAGACCAGGATGCCCTTGCCGCGCGGCTCGAGCGCCAGGAGGCGCTCGCGCTGGTGCATGACCACGCGGGCCAGCGCGATCTTGCCGGCCCGGTCCATGGCCTCGCGGATCACCGCGAAGGCCTCGACCGCCATGTCCCCGTCGGGGGCCAGATAGTAGGGATCGTCCCAGTAGAGCCGGTCGATATCGGCCTCGTCGACGAAGCGTTCGATGTCGATGGTGCGGGTGGTCTCCAGCCGCACATTGTCGATTTCGTCCTCGGTGACGACGACATAGTGGCCCTTCTCGACCTCGAAGCCCTTGACGATGTCGCTGCGCTCGACGGGCCCCAGTTCGGGATCGGTGGGCGCCATGCGGATGCGGTTGTGGGTGTCCTTGTGCAGCATGTTGAAGCGCACCTCGGCGCTCCGCGAGGTGGCGGTGTAGAGCCCCACGGGGCAGCTCACGAGCGACAGGCGCAGATAGCCCTGCCAGGTGGGACGCGTGGCCATGTCCGGTCTCCTTGTTCGGAGCCGGAACGCGGAGGCCGGACGATGGGTTCGTCCCCCGCCGCTACTTCCCCTTCAGCCCCAGCTCCGGCAGGGCCACCGACTGCATGGCGTCGAGCTTGGACTTGCGGAAGTTGGTGCGGACGCCGCTGGGCGAGCCGAATTCCATAAGCTGGTCGCTCTTCGGCTCATAGGCGGGCCAGTCGGGACCGGAGGCGCAGGCGGGCTTGCTGGTCTTGGCGAAGGCGACCCAGCAGGAATGCATCAGGGTCGCCATGGCCTTGTCCTCGTCGGTCACCACGCTCATCGGCGTGCGGCGGCCCCAGTACTCGAACACGTACTGGATCTCGGCGGCGTGGAAGGCGGTCTTCATCATCGGGCGGAAGCGGCCGCCGACATAGGAGAAATGGTAGAGCCAAGCCGGCTGGCCGCCCGAGGCCTGGGCGGCGATCCAGCGGGCGGGGCCGCCCATATAGCGGTCGGTGAACAGGGCGCGGCCGACCGCCTCGTCGCTGACCGCGGCCTCGTCCTTGTAGACCAGCTTGGCCAGAGGCGGGATGCGGGCGGCGAATTCCGGCCGCCAGCGCCCCATCAGCGAATCCTCGCCGGAATTGGAGCCGATGATCAGGGGCACGTCGATGGCGCGACCGGCGGCGAAGGCCTGGCTGGCGCTCTCGGTCATCAGCTTGCCGTCGGTGAAGGGCCCATAGGTCCCGTCCTTCAGCTTGGCGATCAGGTCGTCGACGGGAACCGCGCGGAGCTGGTCGGCGGTGGGATCCTTCAGGTCCAGTTTCCCGGCCGCCGTGACGCCGATCGCCTCGGCCTGGGCGAGGTCGACCGACGGGAACCAGCCGCCGCCGGATTCCACGATGGCCTTCTCATAGAGCCCCTTGGACGAGGGCGTGGCCAGCAAGGCGAGCGTGCTCATGCCGCCGGCGCTCTCGCCGAAGACGGTGACGTTCTCCGGGTCACCCCCGAAGGCCGCGATGTTGCGCTGGACCCACTTGAGCGCCGCGATCTGGTCCATCAGGCCGTAGTTGCCGACCGGGCCGTTGACCCCCTTGTCGAGGGCGGGATGGGCGAAATAGCCGAGCGGACCCAGGCGGTAGTTGATGGAGACCAGGATCACGCCGTCGCGGGCGAAATTTGTCCCGTCATAGACCCAGCCCGCGCCTACCAGGTGGGAGCCGCCGTGGATCCAGACCATGACCGGCGCGCCCTTGGCCTTGGCGGGCGCGAAGACGTTGAGCTGGAGGCAGTCCTCGCTGGTCGGGCCGTTGGCGCCGCCGCCGTTGGGCGAGCCGTCCGGGTTCATCGGCTGCGGGCAGGAGGGGCCGTTCTTGCTCGCATCGCGCTCGCCGGTCCAGGGGACCACGGCGGCCGGCGGCGCCCAGCGCCGTGGGCCGACCGGCGGGGCGGCGAAGGGAATGTCGCGATAGGTGGCGGCGCCGTTGACGGCCTCGCCCACGATCACGCCGCCCTCGATCTTCAGCTTGGCGGGATCGGCGAGGGCCGGAGCGCAGGCGGCGAGGCTGAGGGCCGCGGTGAGCGTGACGAGCTTCATGGTCTTCCCCCTATGCGTTGGCCTTGAAATCCGAGCGGCCGGCAGTTGCGGGCGAACGAGACCCCCAAGCCGGCGGGTGGTCAAGGGCGGGAACCGTTCCACCTGGAGTCGATTGACTCCGCCACGGCCCGTATTAGAACAAAATGCGAACAAGGAACGAGCGCCATGTCCGGTTTTCGCGAAGGTCGCCTCGCGACCCTCAGAGCGAAGATCGCCGCCCTCGAGGCGGGCGGACGGGCGGACTCCGAGTCGATGCCGCTGGGCGATCCGCGGCTGGACGGGGCCTTCCTGAACGGCGGCCTGCCGCTCGGCCAATGGCATGAATTCGCCGGCGAGGGGCTGGAGGCCGAGACCGCGGCCGCACCCGCCGCCTTCGCCGCCCTGCTGGCCTCCCCCCTCGCCCGGCGCGGCGAGGCGGTGTGGATCCTGCGCCGCGACGACCTGTTCGCACCGGGCCTGGTCGGGCTGGGTTTCCCGGCGGAGCGCCTGATCCAGGTCTGCGCCCGCGACGAGGCCGAGGCCCTCGCCGTGGCGGAGGACGCGCTCGCCACCGTGGGCGTCAGCGCCGTGTTCGCCGAGGTGGAGGCCGTGGACCTGACCGCCGGGCGACGGCTGCAGCTCGCCTGCGAGAAGCGCGGGGCGACAGGCTTCGTCATCCGCCGCAGGCCCTATGGCGGGGGAAGCCCCAAGGCCCTGACCGGATCGGCGGCGGCCACCCGCTGGCGGATCGCCTCGGCGCCCAGCGCCCCGCCGGCCGGCGAGTTCGGGCTGGGCGCGCCGCGCTGGACGGCCTGGCTCGACCGCTGCCGGGGCGGACGGCCAGCCGCCTGGCTGGTGGAAGCCTCCGCCGCCTATAGCTACGAGGAAGAAGATGGGACGCATCCTCTGCGCCTGGTCGCCGAGCTGGGCGATCGCCAACTGGCGCCGGCGCAATCCCTCCGCCTCGCAGGCTAGCCCCTTCGCCCTGATCGCCTCGGAACGCGGTGTGCGCGTGGTCTGCGCGGTGGACGCGGCAGGCCGGCGGGCGGGCCTGTTCGTCGGCCAGAAGGCGACCGACGCGGCGGCCCTGTGCCCCGGCCTGGTCACCGCCGAGGCCGAGCCGGAGGCCGACGCCGCGGCGCTCGCCGAGCTCGCCGACTGGTGCGTGCGCTTTTCGCCGGCCGTGGCGCTCGATGCGCCGGATGGCCTGTTCCTGGACGTGACGGGGGTCGCCCACCTGTGGAACGGCGAGGCGGGCCTGGCGGCCGACCTGTGCGCCCGTCTCGCCCGTAACGACCTGCCGTTCCGCGTCGCGATCGCCGACACCGCCGGCGCCGCCTGGGCCGTGGCCCATCAGGGCGCCGACGCGGTCTGTGTCGTGCCGCCCGGCGAGGCGGCCACAGCCCTGGCGCGGCTGCGCCCCTCGGCCCTGCGCCTGTCGCCGCAAGCCGCCGCCCAGATCGAGCGCCTGGGCCTGCGCCGCCTGGACCAGGTGCTCGCCCTGCCCCGCGCGCCCCTGGCCCG
>CAMFIW010000363.1 GCA_945952355.1 uncultured Phenylobacterium sp.
AGGCCACCGAGCGGAAAGCGCAGATAGTCGAGCTGTTCGGCCGTGGTGGCGAACAGGAAATAGCTCTGGTCCCGGGCCGGGTCGGCCGCGCGGCGCAGTTCGGGGCCGCCTGCGCCGATCTCGCGCCGGACGTAGTGGCCGGTCGCCATGGCCTCGGCGCCCAGGTCGCGGGCCACGTCCAGCAGGTCGCGGAACTTGACCGTCTGGTTGCAGCGGATGCACGGCACGGGCGTCTCGCCGCGCAGATAGGCGTCCGCGAAGTCCTCGATCACCTGGTCGCGGAACCGGCTCTCGTAGTCGAGGACGTAGTGGGCGATGCCCAGGCTCTCGGCGGCGGTCCGGGCGTCGTGGATGTCCTGGCCGGCGCAGCAGGCGCCCTTCTTCTGGATCGCCGCCCCATGGTCGTAGAGCTGCAACGTCACGCCCACCACGTCGTAGCCGGCGCGCGCCAGCAGGGCGGCGGTCACGGTGGAGTCCACGCCTCCGGACATGGCGGCGATCACCCGCGCGCCCGGGGGCAGGCCCACGGCGGCTCGGACGGCCTCGACGGCGCTGTCGGCGAAGGAAGCGGTCATGCCGCCCATGTAGCGCCTCGACCCCGCCATTGCGAGGCCAGGGCGTCAGGCCGGCCTATTTCAGAACGTTGAGCAGGGACGAATTCTGCAGCGACAGGAAGACCTGGGCCGCCGCCTGCACCGCCAACTGGGCCTGGGACAGGTTGGTCGCGGCCTGGGTCATGTCCGCGTCGGTGATGCCGCCGATCATGCCCTTGATGCTGTTCTGGCGGCTGGTCAGGTCGGTCTTCACGCTGTCGACCCGCTGCTGCACCATGCCGTTGCGAGCGGTGCTGGTGACGAGGTCAGTGTGCACCTGGGCCCAGCTGCTGAGCTGACTTTCCAGGAACGCGCGCTGGTTGTCGGTCAGGTTGCCGGTGAATGGGCCGTCGGGGCCCTCATTGAAGGCCTGGATCGCCTTGTAGGCGTCCATCAGCGGGGTTCCGAGCTTGTCGGCCAGAAGACCGGTGTTCACCGTGGTGGCATCGTCGACCTTGGCCTGGGTGACGTAGGTGTCGTTGTGGAAGAAATCGGCCGTCACCTTGGTGGGATCGGTGAGGTCGGCCAAGGCGGTGGCGGAGACCGGCACCGTGTCGATCTGGCCGCCGGAAAACAGGTACTTGCCGCCATAGCGCGCGTTCAGACCGCCACCCGCGTTGGAGAACTGGTTGCCGATGTCCTGCATCAGGGTGTCGACGCGGCCGCTGGCCAGGGCGTCGGCGATCGTCTGGCGCGTCTGGTCGGTGGCGTCGGAAACCTGGTTCAGCGCGAAGTCCTGGGTCTCCAGCTTGTCGGAGATCAGCTTGTTCTGGTCGAGATAGCCGCCGAGCTGGTTGTCGATGGACGTCATCGCCGTCAGCATTTCGGCGTTGCGGGCATAGTCCTTGAGGTTCGAGCCCTTCTTCTGGGTCGCGACCTGGTTGCCGGCGTCCATCTGCCGTTGCTGGGCGGCCATCAGGTTGGCCAGCACGGCGCTATAGTTTCCGCCTGTCGAAACTCGATACATGACGCGGTCCTCAGATCATGCCGGTCAGGACGTCGAACAGCTCCTTGGTCGCCTGGATCATCCGGGCGGAAGCGTTAAACGCCTGTTGATAAGTGGTGAGGCGCACGAGCTCCTCGTCGAGATTGACCCCTTCGACAGACTGTCGCCGGGCTGTGGCCTCGGTGGAGACGGATTGGGCCGACTTCATGCGGGTGTCCGCGGCCTCCGCCTGGCGGCCGATCGCGCCGCCGAATTCCGCGGCGTAGCGGGCGACCGTCATGCTGACCTTGCCCAGCGTCCCCGCCGCCTCGAAGGTCGTCGGCTGGTCGGCGAACTGCGCCAGCGTCAAGGCGCCTTTGCCGTCGCCGGCCCGGATCGCGGGCTGCCCGGCCGCCACGGTCAGGTCCAGCTTGTTCAGCGACAGTTTGGTCGGGTCGCCCATGATCGCGGTGTCGACGCTCAGGCGATCGGCGCGGCTGGTGCGCTCCAGGGTGCCGACGCCGAAGAGCTGGCTGAACGAGGGCCCGTTGGTCCCATGCGTGCTCTTGTCGCTGACGACCGACAGCGTGACCGGCAGCGAATTGTTGGAGGTGAAGGCCAGCTTGCCGTTGCTGTCGAGCGAGAACGACCCATAGAGGCCGACGCCGGTCGACGAGGCGTTGAGCGAGTCCAGCAGGTCCTGCATCGACCCGCCGGCCGGAAGGGCGACGGTGACGTCCTTGATCGGCTTGCCGTCCGCCTGGGCCAGGCGGAAGCTCACCGTGTCGCCCGCCGTGAACCCGTTGGGGTCGCTGGTCTTCAGGCCGGTGTTGTAGTTGGTGATCCCGTTCGAGCGGATCAGGTCGTTCAGGCCGAAGAAGGCCGAGAAGCCACGGCCCGCCTTCTGGGACGTGCCTTCGTCGATCGCCACCCCGTTCGAGCCGGCCGCCTGCAGCGTCATGACGCCATCGGTGAAGCTCGCCGTCCCCTGCCCGGCGAGCGCGGTGTTGAGGTCCGACAGGAAACTTCCCGGCGTGAAGGAGGTGGCCGGCCCGCCATTGGCGCTCATGGTGCCGGCGTCGAAGTCGATCGCCACGGTCTGCTGGACCACGCCGCTGGCGTCGGCGATGGCGATGGTGGCCTTGCCGGTGAAATTGCCGACCGCCGTCGGAAGGTCCTGGCCCGTGTTGCGGCCAGTCAGCGTGGTGGGTGGCGGAACCGAGGTGTTCTTGTTGGAAGCGGCGTTGATCTGGTCGGCCACTTGGCTCGCGAACACGCCGAGCTGGTCGGAGAGGCCCGGCAGGGTGTCGTCGCGCAGGTCCATCAGGCCGCGAAGCTCGCCACCGGTGATGGTGATGGGCGTCTTCGCGCCGACGCCATCGGCGGGCTCGATCGCGATATAGCCCTTGGTGGAGTCGGTGCGGTTGTAGCTGAGCTTCACCGCTCCGTCGCCGGCGAGCTGGTAGCCTTCCGGCGAGCGCAGGGTCACCCCGCCGTTCGGGCGTTGCTGGACCTGCACGCTCATCAGGCTGGCGAGCTGGTCCACGAGGCCGCTCTGGATGTTCTCCGAGCCCGACGAGTCGGCGTTGGCCAGGCGCGCGCGGCTGATGTCGGAGTTCAGGCGGTCGATCTGGCCGAGAAGGTCGTTGATACGCGAGATGTCGGCGTTGGCTTGGGCGTCGACGGTCTTTCCGAGCTGGGTGATCTGGCCATTGATGCGGCTGGTCTCGCTGAGGAAGTCCTGGACGTTCGAGATCGCCTGCGAGCGCAGCAGGGACGACGAAGGATCGTTCGCGGCCGCCTGGAACGCCGAGGAGATGTTGTCGAGGTTCTTGAAATAGAAGTTGTCGCTGGACGGGTCGCCGAACAGGCTCTGGGCGTTGTCCAGGTATTGGGACAGCACGCTGTAGCGCTGGGCGTCTGAGTTCGCGGTCATGCTGGCCGCCTGTAGGTACTGGTCGGTGACCCGCTTGACCCCCGAAACCTGGACGCCCATGCCCATGCCGCCGACCACCAGCGGCTGCTGATCGACCGTCTTGCGGACGTAGCCGGGCGTGTTGACGTTGGCGATGTTGTCCGAAACGGTCCGCAGACCCGTCTGGGCGGCATTCAGGCCCGACGAGGCGGTGTTCAGAACTGCTGTCAGCGACACGGCTCAAGCCTCCGATCGGCAACCCTTGCGCGGCGCCCGGTCAAAACTGCCGGGGAAAATCTGAACGCCCGCGCGAGGGCTCCCAAAAAGTCCTTGTTTTTCAAGACGTCGCCATTCGACGCCGCCTCGCTCCGGATTCGATGGCGCAAGACCGGCGCCAAAACTCCGCACCAGGACGGAGGGGCGGCAGGACCGACCTAGCCGGGCCATGGACAGCCCGGCAATTTCCGCCGCAGGGTCCTCGGGTCGGGCGACCGCGCGACATACTTTCTTTTGTATTTACAATGGTTTGATGCCTGCTTGACGAGTTGGCGCGGAGGTTGCGTAGCCGGGTCCGAATGAACGCGGCGCAGGAAGCGCTCACCCCTCGAACCGGCCGGATCCTCCCGGTCGATCTCGGACACCATGAACGCTGCCGCTTCCATCGCCGCATCGAACGCCGCCGGGGCCACCGCCGGCGTCCAAAGCGGACTCTTCGCCGCCGCTGGCGCGAAGACCCAGGCGCACGGCCCAATGGCGGGTTTCGAGGCCCTTCTCGCCGCGCTGTTCG
>CAMFIW010000364.1 GCA_945952355.1 uncultured Phenylobacterium sp.
CTCCATGGGTCGTCGCGCGCCGGGCACGGCCACCTCGGACTTCTTCATCTGCGTCGGAGACCAGGCCTATCTCGACGCCGACCCCACCCAGAAGGGCGACAACCTCGGCTTCGCCTGCTTCGGCTATGTGGTCGAAGGCATGGAGACGGTGAAGAAGATCCTCGCCCTGCCCGTCTCGCCCACCGCCGGCGTCGGCGTCATGAAAGGCGAGATGCTGCGGAAGCCGCTGCCGATGAAGGCGCGCCGGGTCTAACCCGGCTTGAAACCCGCGATCAGGATGCGCAGTTCCGGCTCGTCGACCTGCAATGCCGCGTCGGCGGCCGGGCACCACAGGAAGTCGCGCTGGCCCTGCTCGGGCCAGGTCTCATGCTGGCCGGTGACCTTCAAGGCGTAGACCGAGACCTTGACCGGCTGGACCCTGCCGGAACGCAGGCGCTTTTCGTAATGGAAGACCCCGAGCTTCTTCTTGCGGATTTCGCCTTCGAGGCCGGCCTCCTCATAGGCCTCCCGCGCGGCGCATTCGGGCGACTTCAGACCTTTCATCGGCCAGCCCTTGGGGATCACCCAGCGGCGCGTCTCGCGGGAGGTGATGAGCAGGACTTCCACCTCTCCGTCGGAACCGAAACGCCACGGCAGAGCCGCAGACTGGCCTCGCGGCTCGCGGTCGGGCTCGACCCTCAGCTTTTCCGGCTTCTTGGCCATCAGCTCACGCTCGCCTGCGCCAGGCGGGCCAGAAAATAGAAGAGCGCGCCGATGGCGCCCGATATCGGCAGGGTGATGACCCAGGCCCAGACGATACCCGTGGCCAGGTTCCAGCGCACCGCCGAGACCCGGCGGGCCGCACCCACGCCGACGATGGCGCCGGTGATGGTGTGGGTGGTCGAGACCGGCACGCCGATGTGTGTGGCCATGAACAAGGTGATCGCGCCCCCCGTCTCCGCGCAGAAGCCCTGCTGGGGTGACAGACGAGTGATCTTGGAGCCCATGGTGTGAACGATGCGCCAGCCGCCGAAGAGCGTGCCGATCGCCATGGCCGCCTGGCAGGTGAGCACTACCCACAGCGGCACGTGGAAGTCCCCGCTGAGCTTGCCGTGCGCATAGAGCAGGACGGTGATGATGCCCATGGTCTTCTGGGCGTCGTTGCCGCCGTGGCCCAGAGAGAACAGCGAAGCGGAGACGAACTGAAGCTTGCGGAATGTGGAATCCGCCATGGCCGGGGTGGCCCGGACGAACAGCCAGGAGACGATCAGCACCAGCAGGAGGGCGAGGGCGAAACCGAGGGCCGGCGAGACGACGATCCCGGCGACGGTCTTGGTGACGCCGGCCCACACGACCGGGGTCAGGCCGCCGGCCTTGGCGATCCCAGCGCCCAGCAGTCCGCCGATGAGCGCGTGGCTGGACGAGGACGGGATGCCGGCCATCCAGGTCACGACGTTCCAGGTGATGGCGCCGCCCAGAGCGCCGAAGATCACCGCGTCGTCGACGATTCCCGGGGTGATGATCCCCTTGCCGACCGTCTGCGCCACATTCAGGCCGAAGAAAAGGAAGGCGATAAAATTGAAGAAGGCGGCCCAGAGCACCGCGTAGCGGGCCGGAAGGACGCGGGTCGAGACGATGGTCGCGATCGAATTGGCGGCGTCGTGCAGGCCGTTCAGGAAGTCGAACGCCAGGGCCGTCGCGATCAGCAGGAAGAGCGCCAGTTCAGCGCCGCCGAGGGTCACCCGCCAGGTCCTAGAGGTGCTCGATCAGCACGCCGCTGATCCGGTTGGCGACGTCCTCGAACCGGTCCACCACCTTTTCCAGATGGTCGTAGATCTCGCTGCCGACGATGAAGGCCATGGGGTCCTTTCGCGCCGGGCCGCGGAACAGGGCGGCCATGCCCTGGTCGTAAAGCGCGTCGGACTGGCCTTCCAGCCGCACGATGTGCTCGGTCAGGCCGTTGAGCTCCTTGGCGTTGGCGCGCAGGGCGCGCAGCAGGGGTACAGCCTTGGCCGTCAGGTCGGCCGTCTCGACGATCAGGTCGCCCAGGGCCCGCATGTCCGGTTCGAAGCTGCGCTGCTCGAACAGGGTGATCGACTTCGCGGTCTTGTGCATCTGGTCGATGGCGTCGTCCATCGAGCCGATGAGATCGCGGATGTCGCTGCGGTCGAAGGGGGTCATGAAGGTGCGCCGGACCGCCAGCAGCACCTCCCGGGCGACGTGATCTGCGTCGTCCTCGTACTTGGCGACCAGGGCGCAGCGGGCGGGAACCTGGTCGCCGCCGTCCAACACCTCTCGCAGCGCCCTCGCACCGGCGGTAAGAGTCGCGGCGTGGGCTTCGAACAAGTCGAAGAAGCGCTCCTCCTTGGGCAGCAGCGCCTGGAACCATGCGAGCATGCGAGCCTCCCCATCCACCGCCCTTGCCATCGGGAATCGCGCGCGATCCCCTTAGCGGAGGGTCTCCCTATGCACCCGATTCACCAAGACTGTCACGAAACTGTCATAAATGACTCAAGCCCTTCTGCGGATTGGGCTTTCGGGGTGGTTCGCAAGGGCGAAAGGTCGCATGGCCGCCTTCGGACCGCGCGCTGAGGCGCCCGGGCGGGCGGGCGGCGCGCTTCCCTCGCGGTTGCGGCCCGCCCCGTCCTGTGACAGTCGGGAGCCTCGCAACCGAGTTCGAGCCCCATGTCCGACGCACAGCCCGCCTCCGTCTATGATCTCGCCCATGCCGAAGAAGCCGAAAACCTGGCCACATTCGCCGTGCTGGTGGACAACGAGCCGGGCGTTCTGCACCGGCTGGTCGGACTGTTTGCGGCGCGCGGCTACAACATCGAGAGCCTGACGGTCGCTGAGACCGACCGGCGCGCGCACACCAGCCGCGTGACCATCGTGACCCGCGGCGCGCCGCACGTGCTGGCCCAGATCGAGGCCCAGCTGGAGAAGATGGTGGCCACCCGCCACGTGCAGGACGTGACCCGCGACCCGAACGGCCTCGAGCGCGAGCTGGCCCTGGTCAAGGTGAAAGGCGCCGGCGCCGATCGGGTCGAAGCCCTGCGCATCGGCGAGATCTTCCGGGCCAAGGTGCTCGACACGACCATCGACAGCTTCATCTTCGAGATCACCGGAGCCTCCTCGAAGATCGACGGCTTCGTCGACCTGATGCGGCCTCTGGGCCTGGTGGAACTTTCGCGCACGGGAGTGCTTTCCATCACCCGGGGGGCGGAGCCGATGTAGGGAGGCGCGTGTGACGCGCGGCGCGGTTCGTGTCCTAGCCCTCGCGCTCGCCGCCCTCGCGCCAGCCGCCCTCGCGGCGCCTCCGCCCGCGGCGTCTGAGCCGCCCGGCGCGCTCGACGCCCCGTGGCCGTCACCAGATCCGAACAGCTGGTGGAGCGACGAGCGGCCGAAACCGGCCGAGGCCGCCGACCCGTTGGCCGGCCGTCGCGTCGGCCGCAACGCTGCGCCGCCCATCCGCCTGGGCGCCGATCCGCTGCTCTACCGCTTGTGGGGTCTGCCGCCCCTGCAGGGCGAGACGCTGAAGAGTGGGGAGATGATCCTCGAACTCTGGGTGCGGCCATCGCTCACCGTGCGCCAGGCCGTGGTCCGCCTCGTGGTTCGCCGCGACGGCGAGGCCTTCGTGCAGGCGCGCGCCGGACTGGGGTGCTGCACGCCCGAGATCGGACGCCGGGTCGGATTCGACGCCAAGCTGGACACCGGCTGGGCCCCGCGGCTGCTGAAGCTGAAGGACGACCCGTTGTGGGACGCGCCCCGCGACGTGCGTGTGGTCGAAGCGGAGAGTTCGACCGATTCGATCTGCGTGAACGGGGTCGCCTACGACCTCGTTCTGGCCACCACCGACAAGTTCCGCAGCATCCGCCGCGCCTGTGACCCGGCAGAGGTTGGCCAGGCAGGCGACGTGCTGGAGGCGATGCTGAGCGCGGCCCTCGGCCACGAGCCGCGTTTCGACGTGGCGTTTCCGAAAGGCGCCGACTTTTCGGGCGACCGACGAGCCTACCAGGCCCTCGTCGCCGGCGGCGGGGCGCTCAAGCCCGCCGCCAACGCACGGCCGCAACCCACGCCGCCTGAACTCGAGACGCCGGAACTCGCGACGCCTCCGGGCTAGAAACCGACCGTTTGGACGGTTTGTTTGTTGACGACAGTGCGCCCCCATGCTTTCGTCGGGTCAACGAGAACCTGTCTCTTATACACATCTGACGCTGCCGACGATATGCAGTGTGTAG
>CAMFIW010000365.1 GCA_945952355.1 uncultured Phenylobacterium sp.
CGTTCCGGCCGCGCCCCCGGAGAAAGAATCTCCGCCCGCGCCGCAAGCCAAGGTTGAGTCCGCCCCGACTCGTCCCTAGATAAGCCGCGACCCGAAGCGGCGCCGGCGGCGCCTGCATCGGCCCGAGGTTCTCGCTGGCTTCCCCCTCGAGGACGTCCTGGGGCGGCCCGTTCGCGGCCGCCTCTTTTTTTGGCGAGCTTGGCCGTCGCTAACCTCAAAAGAATATTTGCCACGTAGTGTCCCGCGCATGGGACCTGCCATCGACTGCGGCGTCAGTGGGTTGGCGAGGTTGATCGGGGATGAAGTGCAGTGCTCGAAGCGGTGGCTGCGCCGGCGTCGTTGAAGGTCGCCGTGACGCGGGTCGATGTGGGCCGGGAGGACCCTGCCCGGTGGGACGCCTATGCGCTCCGCTGCGGCGCATCCATGCGCTCGGCTCACGCCCACCTCAAGCGGCTGGGCCTCAAGCATTTGGGCCGTGCGGCGCCACAGGTCTACGAACTGCGCTGCGGCGACGATCGGATCGGCCACTTCACCCTGATCAGCAAGGGCGCCTCGCACAGTTTCTATGACGGCCTGAATCTGGTTCCGGAATATGCCGGCCGGTGGCGCGAGGCGATGGCCGCCGCCCTGGCCCAGCTTGGCCCCGGCGTGTTCGAGTACGGCTGGCAATGGTCGCCCGAACCGGGCCGCGAAGACGATCTCGCCGCCATTCCAGGGACGAGCCTGCTCGCCACGCGTCAAATCCTGATCCAGGGCGTGGATTTCTCGAACTGGCCGAACTGGGACGCCTTCTACAGGGACATAAGCGAGAACATCCGCCGCAACGCCAAGAAGGCCGAGAAGCTTCACCCCGATCTGACCGTGCGCGTGATCCAGGGCCTGCCGGCGCTGCGCCGCGTCCGCGACCTGGTGGCGATGCGTCAGGCCATGTATCGGCGCAAGGACCTGCCGTTCAATCCGCTCCGCATCCTGGCCGGCTACGTGCTGAGCTTCCTGGCCTGCCCGGCCCAGGCGATGATCGCCGTGGCGGAGGGCGGCGGGCGCACCCTGGCGATCCAGAACAACGTCGAGTTCGGCGACGTCCACTACTATCTGGACGGCGCCGCGGCGAGCGACACCGACGGCGGCGCCTGGGCGCTGCAGCTCGCCATGCTGAAACGCGCCTATGACCGCTCGCCGACCGGCCGCTTCCTCCTGGGCTATACCGACCTTCCCGTCGCCGACCAGTCGGCCGAGGGTCTGCTGCGTTCACGCCGCTCTTTGCGGGCCTCCGACTGGCCTACAAGCCTCGTGCGGTTCCAATGGGCTCCGAAGGCCTAGGCGGTCATTCCGGCCGGCGCAGCGTGACCACGCGGGCCAGCAGGTTGTCGTCGGCGATCAGATTGCGCAGGACCAGCTCCAGCACCCGCGCGGCGGCGTCGATGTCGGCCTCGCTCAGCATCGCGGCGGCCGCTCGATTGGCCTCGGTGAGCGAGTCGACCGCCCGCAGGCCGAGTTGAAGCCCCGAGGGCGTAAGGCCGAGGATCACCTGGCGGCGGTCCCGCGTGGCATGCTCGCGCGTCATCCACGCTCCGGCCACCATCTGGTCGACCATTCGCGTCAAGGTGGTGCGATCGATCGAGGTGAACTGGGCCAGCTCCTTCATCGTACAGCCCGGGAAACGGGCCACGGCGAGCATCACCCGATACTTGTCGACCGTCAGGCCGAGCGGCTCGAAACGCCTTGCCAGCTCACGGTCCCGATGGCTCGAGGCCGCCGCCACCAGGTGGAGCAGGTAGGTCTCACGGCCCGCCGAGGCGATGTCGTTGCCGACATCGTCCGCACCCCGCTGAACAGCACCCCGATCGTCAGCCATGCTGACATATCAGCGCGTTCATGCATTTACACAAGGCTAAATTGCATATTTCGCGAATGCGCATGTTGAAAATACATTATGTGCAAATGCACTTTATTCTTGCGCTCATTCGTCGCAGGAGGCTATCGCGTCGGGGAAGCCTCGCCCCTGAGGCACGGAAACCGAATGCCTCATCTTCCACGCGATATCGGCGAACAGATTGCGACCCATCGCCCACGCCGCGGCAGGTTCATGGACCTCCTGCGCCGCTGGCTCCGCCTACCGCCGACCATCGATCCTCAGGCGTTCAAAAACCCCGGGCCGCCCGGGCGCGATCGGGTGTAGGCTTCGGGTCCGTCCGATCCTTCGCGGAGGCGCGCCATGGATGGCCCGCACCTGATCTACTTCGCCGACCCCATGTGCTCGTGGTGCTACGGCTTCTCCCCGGTCATGACCGACATCCGGCGCGCCTTCGGCCGCGCCCTGCCCGTACGCGTCGTGATGGGCGGCCTCCGCCCAGGCACGGAACAGGCGATGACCGACGCCGCGAAGACCGAGATCAAGGGCCACTGGAACCATGTCGCCGAGGCCTCCGGCCTGCCCTTCGACGGCGCCGTGCTCGACATCCCCGGCTTCCGCTATGACACCGATCCCGCCGCGCGCGCCGTGGTGCGGGTTCGCCGTGAGGACCCGGAGCTCGCCCTGGCCTTTCTCGCCCGCGCCCAGCGCGCCTTCTACGCCGAGGCCCGCGACGTGACGCGCGCCGAGGTGCTGGCCGACCTCGCCGCCGAACTCGGCCTGGAACGGGAGGCCTTTCTCGCCGACTTCGAAAGCGACGACCTCAAGCACGAGACCTGGCGAGACTATGGCGTCGCCCAGCGCGCGGGGGTCACCGGCTTCCCGACCCTGGTGGCCGGGCCCAGCGCCGAGGGGACCTATGGCGTCGTCACCCGCGGCTACCGCGCCCGCGACGAGGTCCTGGCCCTCCTGCACGGGTGGCTGCAAGGCCCGGCGGCCGGGGCGGCCTGACCTCCGGGGCGCACCTCGTATCCTCGTGCGTTTGCGGCAAATAGGTCGTCCCGCCGGCTACCCGATGATCGACCGCTCCACGCCCCACCACAGCGGCGAACGGGGCAGGTCGATGAACCGTTTCTCGTCCTCCAGCAGCAGCTGGGCCGCGTCCCGCGCCCGCGGGTCGGCCATCCGCGCCCCAAGGTCCTCCAGGCTGTCGTACCAGAGCTGGGCGACGCCATCGAAGGACGGCGGGCCGCCGCGGCTGGCCTGCAGCGCCGCCGACGCCTCGTCCGGCATCGAATGCATCTGCACGTAGCGGCGGATGCCCAGCACCTCGGACACGCTCTCGACCAGCGGCGCGTGGTTGTCGAACCAATAGGCCTGGAACTGCTCGCGGCTCAGGCTCGGCAAGCGGGTCAGGCAGAAAGTCAGCTTGATCATGGTCCGGCTCCGGCAGGCGGGCGTCGGTGCGATCGGCGCCCGACGACGCGCCCGCCGCGACGCACGGAGCCTAGCACTTGCCGGCGGGGAGTCTTCTAGTCTCGGCGAGCCCGGCCGCCGCGGAATCGGAGTGCGGCCGGGCCGCCGCGTCGGCGCCTCAACGCGGCGCCGCCAGGTGGTGCAGATCGTCGGGCAGCAGGTGGCTCTTCACCTCGTCGAGGCGCCATGGCGCCCGGGATTGATCCACCCTGTGGGTCGCGCCCCGGCCCAGGATGTTCTGCAGCGAGAGCACCCAACCATGCGGAACGTCCTTATGAGTCTTGAACAACTCGTCCATGTCGCCCTCCTTTGGCTCGGACCTTGGAGACGGTGGCATTTTGCCGATAGCGTCGGTTGGTGACAAACGGGACGTCCTCGTATAATCATTAGCGCTACTTATGGCTGACATCCTCGCGACCATCCCGCTCAGCGCCATCCGCATCTTCGAGGCGGCGGCCCGCCTGAAGAGCTTCACCCGCGCCGCCGAGGAGCTGGGCGTCACCCAGGCGGCGGTGAGCTGGCAGGTGAAGGCGCTCGAGCAGCGGCTGGCTCAGCCGCTGTTCCTGCGCCGCCCGCGCGAGGTCGCCCTCACCCCCGGCGGCGAGCGCCTGGCCCGCGCCTCGACCGAGGCGGTCAACCTGCTGCGCGCGGCCCTGTCCGACATCACCGAGACCGCCGAGGGCGTGCTGGCGGTGACCACCCTGGAGACCCTGGCCATACAGTGGCTCGCGCCGCGCCTGGGCGGCTTCCAGGTCAGCCATCCCAAGCTCGCCGTGCGGCTGGAGACCTCTGGCCGCCTGGTGGACCTGGCGCGCGAGAACCTCCACCTCGCCGTGCGCGCCGGCGCCGGCGACTGGCCGGGCCTCGAGTCGATCCTCCCCTTCC
>CAMFIW010000366.1 GCA_945952355.1 uncultured Phenylobacterium sp.
AGGTGAGCGACGCCCGCTTCATCGGCAAGCAAGCCGATCCGAAGACCAAGGCTTCGACCAGCTACTACGAAATCGACTGCGACAAGGGCCTGGGCTTCATCCTGCAGTCGCCGAGCGGCGGCAAGGCCAGCGCCTTCACCTGCATCGAGGCCGACACGCCCCAGCCGGACGGCAAGCCGTCGTCGCTGCCCTGCGTCCTGCCTGGCAACGCCGATCCCAAGGCCGACCTGGTTCCCCTGCTGGCCAAGGCCGGCGTGACCACCTGCGTGCCGGACGGCGCGCGCGGCATCGGCCAGTCCTCGACCAACACCTTCCTGGAAGTCTCCTGCCAAGGCGGCTCAGGCTACGTGATCCAGGCCGCCGCCCCGGCGACCGTCGACGGCGCCGTGGTGGCCAATGACTGCCTCGTCTACGACGCCGGCGAGGGCAACATCAAATGCACCCTCCACGACAAGGCCTCGCGTATGGCGGTGGTCGACCAGTACGTGAAGGCCGCCAACAACGGCTGCGCGGTCAAGGATCGGCGCTTCGTCGGCATGGCCCAGTCGGGCGCCGCCTACTGGGAAACATCCTGCCAGGACGGCAAGGGCTACATCTACCAGGTCGAAAAGGGCCAGTTGGCCAAGACCTTCGAATGCTCGAAGGCCCAGGGCATCCTCGGCGGTTGCGAACTGACCAACACCAAGGAAGCCGAGACCGCCCAGGCCGGCCTCTACACCAGCCTGTCCAAGAAGGCCGGCTTCGACTGCACGGTCTCCAAGTACGGCCCCTTCCCCTCGCCCGCGGGCCTGGACGTGGTCGAGCTGGCCTGCTCGAACCGCACGGACGGCGCCGTTGGCATCTTCGCCGGCCCCGGCCAGACCTCGCGCGTGGTCGACTGCGCCCGCGCCCCGCTGGTCGGCTATCGCTGCTCCTTCACCAAGCCGGAGGACGGCTACAAGTTCGTCACCGCCGACCTGAAGAAGATGGGCAAGGACAGCTGCAACGTCTCGGCCGTGCGCATCATCGGCAAGACGACCAAGGGCACCACCTATCTCGAAACGGCCTGCTCCGACGGCCTGAAGGGCTACGTGCTGGAATACAACACCGCTCCGAACCTGGAGCCGGTGTCGGCCACCGGCTGCGCCTTCACCAAGGACTGCAAGCTGCCCGGCAACGTCTGATCCGTCATACCGCCGAAACGAACGAGGCCCGCGGATCGCTCCGCGGGCCTTTTTCTTTGGGCCTCACCGAGCGGCCGTCCTAGCGTGGGGTCATGCCTCTCCTTGCCCGGCCTCCGATCAAGTCTCCCAAATCGTACCTGCTCATGGCCGCGGTGGCCCTGGTGGGAGTCTGGGCGGCTGTCTGCGTGAGTGAGCATCCCAAGCCGACCGAGCGTCCGCCGCCGACCCGCCCGGCTTGGCGCTGTATCGATGAAGCGAAGGGCGGGCCCATCTGTTACCGGCCGCTGCCGCCAGCCCTGAGACGGCCCGCCTAGGCGCCGGCCCGTCTACAGCCGACCATCGCCTCGACCGCCTTCTGCACAAGGCCGTTCAGCGGATCGGGGTCGGTCTCCTGCAGCAGGCCGTCCAGCACCAGCATGGCCAGGCCATGGATCACCGCCCAGCAGCCCACGGCGAACTCGGGGCTGAACCGCTCCGGCGCCTCGGCCGCCAGCCGCTCCAGCAGCACGGCGCGCACCTGCTGCGAGGCCTCGCAGACCTCGCCGACCGGCCGCGCCGGCCCGAAGGTCAGCCGGAACAGCACCGGATGCTCGACGGCGTAGCGGACATAGGCCACCGCCTGGGCGACGAGCCTATGGCCCGGCTCAGCCCCGGCGTCCGCGGCCTCCAGCGCGGCCTTCAGCCCCTCGACCCCGCGCACGGCGACGGCGGCCAGAAGGCTTTCGCGGTCGGCGTAGTGGCGATAGGGCGCCATGGGCGAGACCCCGGCGCGGCGCGCCACGGCCCGCAGGCTCGGCTCCTGGCCCTCGGCCAGCAGCGCCAGGGCTGCGTCGAGCAGCGCGGCTCGCAGGTCGCCGTGATGATAGGCGCCCTTCTCGGACTCGTTCGCCGCTGCCGCCTCAATCCTTCCCATGCGTCCGCTTGTTCCACAGACCTGCCGCAAGGTCCATGTTGACATTGTATACATTTGCGCCATGTATGCACCGTAAACATTCAGAGGCCTCTCCATGTCCGCCCCCGAGCTCTTCACGCCCCTCACCCTAGCCAGCGGCGCCGTGCTTCCGAACCGCATCGCCAAGGCGGCGATGGAAGAGAACCTGGCGGGCGCCGGCCAGTTGCCGGACGGACGGCTCTTCGCGCTCTACCGGCGCTGGTCGCAGGGCGGCGTCGGCCTGCTGATCACCGGCAACGTCATGGTCGACGGCCGCGCCCTGACCGGCCCGGGCGGCGTGGTGCTGGAGGAGACGAGCGATCTCGAACCCTTTCGCAAATGGTCCCAGGCGGCCCAATCGGGGGGCGCCAAGGTGTGGATGCAGATCAATCACCCGGGCCGCCAGGTTCAGGTCGACCAGGGCGGCCTCGGCTGGTCGGCCTCCGACGTCCAGGTCGATCTCGGACCGCACTCCAAGCTGTTCGTGAAGCCAAAGGCGATGAGCGAGGCCGAGATCGCCGAGACCATCGCCCGGTTCGCCGCGACCGCGCGACAGGCCGACCTGGCCGGCTTCGACGGCGTCCAGGTCCACGCCGCCCACGGCTATCTGGTCTCCCAGTTCCTCTCACCGCTCACCAACCGCCGCACCGACGCCTGGGGCGGCGCCATCGAAGGCCGCGCCCGCCTGCTGGTCGAGATCGTCAAGGCTGTGCGCGCCGCCGTGAGGCCCGGCTTCGCCGTGGCGGTGAAGCTCAACTCCGCCGACTTCCAGCGCGGCGGCTTCGACCAGGCCGACGCGCAGGCGGTCGTTGGAATGCTCAACGATCTCGGCGTCGATCTCGTGGAGCTGTCGGGCGGGAGCTATGAGAGCCCCGCCATGCAGGGCGAGGCCGCCGACGGACGCACCCTGGCGCGCGAGGCCTATTTCCTGGAGTTTGCGCTCGACCTGAAGGACATCGCGCGCATGCCGCTGATGGTCACCGGCGGCGTCCGCCGCCGCGAGGTGGCCGCCCAGGTGGTCGCCGACGGCGTCGCCATGGTGGGGATCGCCACCGCGCTCGCCCTCGATCCCGACCTGCCGAGCCGCTGGCGCCAGGCCCCCGCCGACGCCCCGCTCGCGCCGCGGCTCAAATCCGCGAACAAGACCGTCGTCGCCATGGCCGGCATGGCCCACACTGGCCGCCAGTTGCGCCGCATGGCCGGCGGCCGCGAGCCCGCGGCCCAAAGCTCGCCCCTGTTGGCCCTGATCCTCAACCAGCTCCGACGCCGCGGCCTCATCCGCCGCTACCAGCGCTACCTGGCGGCGCGAGCCTAGCGTCGGAGCCGCGACCGCCGGTCCCGCGAGGTTCATGGCGCGGACCGCGCGAATCTAGGACAAACGACGGGTGAGCATCCTGAACCCGTGGTCCGAGCATGGCTGACCCTTCGCGCGATCGCGACCTCCCGATCCGGCGTATCGCCGCCGCCCCCCGAGGCTCCGCCGTCGTCTGCGCGGCGCTTCTGCTGGCCTCGTGCGCTCTGTTCTCGACCCGCCCCGCGGCGGCCGAACCGGTCGCGCTCACCTTCGACGACCTGCCTGTAATGTCGATCGTCGAGGACGCGGACTACGAGCGCATCACGATGACGCGCCTGATCGCGGGCCTGCGCCGGCACAAGGCGCCGGCGATCGGTTTCGTCATCGGCGGCGACGTGGTCGACAGCCCGCGCGGCGGCGGCTACGCCATGATGGACCAATGGTTGCGGGCCGGCTTCCCGATCGGCAACCACACCTGGTCGCACCCGTCCCTAAACAAGATCGGGGCGGAGGCTTACATCGCCGACACGGCCAAGAACGACCGCCTGCTGAGGAAGCTCCTGCACAAGTCCGGCCGGACGCCGCACTGGTTCCGCCATCCCTATCTGGAGACCGGGGCCACGCTGGCGGACAAGGACCGGTTCGAGGTCTGGCTCAAGGCGCACGGATACCGGGTGGCGCCGGTGACCATGGAAAACTCCGACTGGATGTTTTCTCCGGTCTATGACGACGCCCTGCGCCGGGGCGATACGGCCAAGGCGAACGCCGTCCGCTCGGCCTATCTCGACTACACCCGCAACGTGGTCGGCTGGTATCGCAAGGC
>CAMFIW010000367.1 GCA_945952355.1 uncultured Phenylobacterium sp.
ACCTCGGCGTCCTCGATGAACCATCGATCGTCCTCGGTCTCCCGACGATCCTGGATCAGGAAGACGACCTTGTATCGCGCCGGAAACCTCAGCCAGTAGTCCACGAACGTCCGGGCCACCGCCCGGAGCTGCGCTCGCGGGTCCACCGCTGAGGACTCGGCGGCGTCGAGCTCGACGAACAGCGGCGCGAAAGCCTCCGACCAGAGGGCCCGCACGATGGCCATCTTGTGGGGAAAGTAGCGATAGAGCGTCATCGTCGGCATGCCGGCGCGCTTAGCGATCAATCGAATGCTCAGGCCCTCGACGCCATCGGCTTCGAAGAGCTCGCGCGCCGCGTCCAGGATCCGGGCGCGGCCTTCCCGCCGGCGGCGTTCCCTCAAGCCCATCTCGCGATCCGGCGTATTCATCTCGACCTCAAAGCAACGCCCCACGGAAGGCCACTTGACGATGCGTACTTGTACGCATAGCCATTTGCGTACAAGTACGCTCTTGGACGGATAGCGTCTCGCGCCGCCCTGGTCCAGCGTCAGGGAGGGATGGAACATGGAAGATCGGCCAAGCCCCGAGAAGACGAGCATGTCTCGCAGATCCGCGCTCGGCCTCGGAGCCGGCGCCGCGGGGCTTGCCGCCTTGCCCGCGTCGGCTAAGGCGGACGCCCAAGCCACTCGCGTCGTTCCGCAACCATCGGCGGAGGTCCTTGTGGTGGGCGCCGGCTTCGCGGGCCTGACGGCCGCGCGAACCCTTCGCTCGGCCGGCCACAGCGTCTTGGTGATCGAGGCGGACGATCGCGTCGGCGGACGCACCAAGCGCGGGACGATCGCCGGCGAGACCGTCGATCTCGGGGGCCAGTGGGTCGGACCCGCCCAGGCCCGCCTGCTGGCGCTCGCCAAGGCGTTCGGGGTCGCCATCTATCCGCAGTTCACCGACGGCCGGAACATTGTGGACCTGGCGGGCCGCCGCGCGACCTATGTGGGTGAGACGCCTGCCCTGAGCCCCGTCGCTCTAGCCGAATTCGCGTTGGCGATCGGGAGGTTCGAGAGCCTTGCTCGACGCGTTCCGCCCTTGAGTCCCTGGGACGCGCCCGACGCCGAGGTCCTCGACGCCCAGACGATGGAGACCTGGATCCTCGCCAACGCGAAAGCTCCCGCCGTCAGATCGGCCCTGCGGCTCCTCATCCGCACCCTGGCCTGCGTCGAGGCGGGCGACGTCTCCCTTCTGGCCATGCTAGCGATGGCCTCAGCGGCGGGCGGATTCAACGAGATGATCTCCACCCGCGGCGGCGCCCAGGATGCGATGCTACGTGGCGGCGTGTGGCAGCTCGCGGACAGAATGGCCCAGGAGCTTGGCCCGGCCGTCGTCCTATCGGCGCCGGTGAGCGCGATCGCGCAAGACGACCACGGCGTCACGGTGTCGTCCGGCGACCGCCAGTGGCGGGGGCAGTTTGTGGTGATCACCGCGCCGCCCGCGATGGCGGGACGCATCGCCTATGCTCCCCCTCTCCCCGCACTGCGCGACGGTCTCTCCCAGCGCATGCCGATGGGGTGCGTGATCAAGGTCCATGTCGCCTACGGCCGACCGTTCTGGCGCGCCGAGGGGCTGACCGGCATGGTGCTGTCCGACCGAACCGCGTTCGGGCCCTGGTTCGACCATTCGCCCGAACGGGGGACGACCGGAGGGCTCGTTGGATTCTTCGCGGGCAAGAGCGCCCAGCAGTGGGCGGAACGTTCGCCGGGGGCCCGACGCGACAAGGTCCTGAAGGATATCGCTCTGTACTTCGGCGACGAAGCGCTCAAGCCTCTAGACTATGTCGAGGAGGTTTGGGCCGCCTCAGCGTGGCACCGAGGCGGCTATGCGGCGGCTCCGGGCCCAGGCGTGCTGACCGGGTTCGGCCCCGCCCTTCGCGAGCCTATCGGCCGGATCCATTGGGCCGGAACTGAGACCGCCGAAGCCTTCGCCGGCTATATCGACGGCGCCATCAGGTCCGGCGAATCCGTGGCCGAAGCGATCGCGCGACGACTGTAGCCGGCCGAGGACGCGCCTTCGGCCGCGGCCTACCAGGTGTCCACGAACCTGCGCGCACCGGCCGACGGCGCCCGAGTCCCCCGCAGCACCCGCATGATCCACGCCCGCGTTTCGGCGGGATCGATCACGGCGTCGATCTCCACGAACTGGGCCACGCTGGTCGCCCGGCCTGTCTCGTAGAATTCGGACAGGCGAGCCCGGAAGAACGCCTCCTTGACGGCCGCATCCTCGATCGCCGCCAGTTCACGGCGATAGCCTAGTTTCACGGCGCCCTCGAACCCCATGCCGCCGAACTCTCCGGTGGGCCAGGCAACGGTCGCCACGCTCTTGTGGAAACTCCCGGCGGACATGGCCATCGCGCCGAGGCCGTAGCCCTTTCGCAATATGATCGTCACCAGCGGGACGGTGAGCGCCGCTCCGGCGACGAACAGCCGAGCGCCGTGCCGCACGCCGGCCGCAGCCTCGGCGGCCGGACCGACCATGAAGCCGGGCGTGTCGACTAGGCTGACGACCGGCAATCCGAATGCCTCGCAGAGCTGTAGGAAGCGCGCGGCCTTGTCCGATCCGTCGGCGTCCAGGGCGCCGCCTAGCCAATGGGGATTGTTGGCGACAACGCCGAGCGCCCGCCCCTCTATACGGACCAGGAAGGTGCGGACCGCCCGGCCGAACTCTCCGCGCAGTTCCAGCGCCGAGCCGGTATCTGCGAGTAGTTCGACGGCCGAGCCGATGTCATAGACCCGCTGACGATGCTCCGGAACGACGCCTCGCAAACGCTTCTGGTCGCCGCAGGTCCATTCGCTCACCGGGCCTTGGAAATAGGACAGCAGCCGCCTTGCCTGACGGACAGCTTCGGCTTCGTCCGCGACCCGCAGGTCGATCGAGCCGTTTCTGGCCTGCACATCCACCGGGCCGATCTCATCCGGCCGGAACACGCCCAGTCCGCCGCCCTCGATCAGGGCGGGCCCGGCGAGGCCGATCGAAGAGCCCTCCGTGGCGATGGTCAGGTCGCAACTCCCGAACAGCACGGCGTTGCCGGCGAAACACCGCCCGGCGGTCACCCCGATGCGCGGCGCAACCCCGCTCATGGCGCCGAACAGTTCGAAGGTGCGGCTGTCGAGTCCGCAGACGCCCACGAAATCGACATCGCCGGGGCGCCCACCGCCGCCTTCGGTGAAGAACACCACCGGCGCGCGCATCTCGTGCGCCACCGAAAGGATCCGGTCGGTCTTCTTGTGGCCGATGATGCCCTGGGTCCCGGCCATCACGGTGAAATCGTAGGACAAGGCGACGCAACGCGCCTGGTCGGCCCCGAACAGGTCTGCGTTCACGGTGCCGACACCGCCGACAATGCCGTCGGCGGGCGTGGCGGCTAGCAATTCGTCCACCGAACGCCGCCGGCGCTGGGCGGCGATCGCCAAGGCCCCGTACTCGTGGAAGGACGCGGGATCGAAGAGGTCAGACAGGTTCTCGCGCGCCGTGCGTCGCCCGGCCGCGCGCCGTCGGGCCATCGCCTCCGGGCGCGCCTCGTCCAAGGTGAGCGCGTGACGATCGAGAACATGCTGCAGGTCCTCGCGCACGGACGTCGGGTCCGCCGCCACGCCGTCCGAACCGGCCGGATCGGCAATATCGTCAGGGATCAGGGAGAGCAGCGGCGCCCCGACCTGCAACACGTCCCCGACTACGACGGCGACAGCCCGGACCCGTCCGCTCTGTTCGGCCGCGACCACATGCTGCATCTTCATAGCCTCGAGGATCGCCAGGGGCCGGCCGATCCAGACGGGGTCTCCGACCCCCACGTCCAGGCCCATCAGGACGCCATCGATCGGCGCGGTCACGACGGGCTCGCCCATGGCCATCGCAGCTTCTGGCCTCGGCGAGGCCGCCTGAGCGACCAGGGGCGGGCCGGGCCTCCGCGTTTCGCCGGCGTGGAGATCGGCCCAGTTGGATTCCACGAAGTTGGTGTCGAGCCGGCCTTCGCCGAGTTCGGGCACCGCGACGACCGCCAGCAGGAGATCGAGATTGGTCGTCACGCCTTCGATGTGAAACGCCCGGAGGGCGTGGCGTGCGCGGCGTAGCAGCGAGGTCGGCGACGAGTCGGGGGTCCTGACGATCAGCTTGGCGAGCAGGCTGTCATAGGCCTGTCTCTTATACACATCTGACGCTGCCGACGATATGCAGTGTGT
>CAMFIW010000368.1 GCA_945952355.1 uncultured Phenylobacterium sp.
GTGGCCCGTCACTTCGCCGCGCACATAGGCCAGGCGGTCGGCGAACTCGGTGGGAAGCTGCTTTCGCTCGAGTTCGACCATCGGGATCAGGGCCTTCGCCCCCAACTGGCGCATATAGCCGAGGTCGAGTTCCACCGCCCCGCCGCCGGCCTCACGGGCGTGGCGCGCGTTCCAGGCCGCGGCGATCGTGCCGAAGTCCATCTGGCTCGACGGAATGAGCACCGCCAGGACGGCGATCGCATTGGCGTTGATCAACCATCCTCCGCTGCGCCCGCGTAGCAGTCGCCAGCAGATCAGGACCAGGCCGACCGCCACCAGGCCCATCCAAATCAGGGCCGCGATCCGCATCCGCGTCAGGGAATAGGCCTCCACATAGTCGCAGGTACGCAGGACGCAGGACGCGACAAGGAGGACATTCTGGGCGATCCACAGGGTGACGAGCGCACGGACGAGTCGAGACCGCGCCGTAGGCGCGCCGGGCCTCAGCGCCACCAACACGAATAGCCCTGCGAGCAGGGCGGTCGCCATCAAGGCATAGGCGCCCCGGTGCGCGTATTCTGCGAAAGTCACGCCGGCCGGCAGGCGGGCGCCGCTCCACAGGAAGGCGATGTCGAGCGCGTTCTGCAGGGCGAACAGGGCGTTGAACACCACCAGCGACAGGCTGGTTGAAAGCACGCCGGCGCCGACCCCCGGCCGCACGCGCCTGTCTGTCGCCAGCCGCATCGGGCGGCGCATCGGGCGAGGGCGAAGCGTGGCCCAGACGGTCACCGCAGCGAAGGCCCAGAACGATACCCGCCAGGCGTCGACCTTTGGAAGCCGCAGCTTCTCGATCTGGTCGGCTATAATCGGATTGGCGGCGCTGAACAGGGCCAGAAACAGGGCGCCGCCGGCCATGGGCGGAACGAGGGCGGCGAGGATCGGCAGGAGCCGGCTTCTCCGGCCATTGATCCAGAGCCGCGCGGTTCGCAGCCCATCCAGCAGCGGCCCGAACTGGGCGAGGATGGTGTGGAACGCCAGGCGCTGAACCCACAGCCCGGCGTTGTCGAAGCGCGGAGCCCTCGGCGAGAGGACGCAGATGGTCAGCGCCGTCCAGAACAGGATCCAGGCCGGCGCGCCCGGCCGTTCGATCAGGCTGACGCCCAGGAGGACGGCCACGGCCGCCGCGATGCGCGCCTGGCCGCCGCGTCGGGCGGCGGGATTCGCGGCCATGATCGCCAGGACCCAGGCCAGGGCCCCGACGCCGACGACGCTGCCGCCGGACACGGCCCAGAAGGCGAGGTCGGCCAGCACCACCAGGCCAAAGGTGAGGACGAGCTTGATCCGGAAGCTCGGAAAGGCGCGCGACGTCATCGGGATCTCCTTTGCGGAAGACCGGGATGGCTCAAACGTGTCGAGGCCGCTGCGCGCGGCGGTCAAGCTCGCGCGCTGTTGGCGTGCAGATCCGGTGCAGGCCCTAGTCCAGGGTCCGCCGGTAGCGGGCCATGGCGAGCGCGGTCACCACGCAGACGAACGCCAGCAGGGCGGCGAGTTCGCGCCACATGTCGCCAAGGTCCTGGCCCTTCAGCAGGGCGCCGCGGACCACCCGCAGGAAGTGGGTGACGGGGATCACTTCGCCGATCCATTGGGCCCAGCCAGGCATGCCGCGGAACGGGAACATGAAGCCTGACAGCAGGATCGAGGGCAGGATGTAGAAGAAGCTCATCTGCATGGCCTGCAACTGCGAGCGGGCCACGGTGGAGATCAGGAATCCCAGGGCCAGGGAGCCCACGATGAACAGGCTGATTCCCGTCACCAGCCCGATCCAGCCGCCGACCATGGGCACGGCGAACAGGAGCTTGGCGAGGATCAGGATCAGCACCGTCTGGATGACGCCGACCAGTACGTATGGGGCCAGCTTGCCGATCATCACCTCGATCGGCTCCAGGGGCGTGGCCAGCAGGCTCTCCATCGTGCCGCGCTCGGTCTCGCGGGTGACAGAGAGCGCGGTCATCATCACCAGTGTCATGGACAGGATCACGCCCAGCAGGCCCGGCACGATGTTGTAGGCGGTGATGGCCTCGGGATTGTAGCGGGGGTGGACCACCACATCAAAGGCCGGCGTGGCCTGGCCCCTGGGCGCCAGCGCGCCCTTCAGGTCGTGGACCAGGGCCTGCGTCGGCAGGGCCGAGAGCGCCGCCACCGCGCTGCCGGTGGCGGAGGGATCGGTGGCGTCGGCCTCGACCAGGACCTCGGCGTGGTCGCCGCGCGCCAGGCGGCGGCTGAAATCGCCTGGGATGGTGATCGCGAACTGCACGTCGCCCCGCTCCAGCATCCGGTCGAGCTCGGCCGGCGAGCGGGCCTGGGCGGTGAAGTCGAAATACTGGCTGTTCTTCAGCGCAGCGGCGATCGAGCGCGCGAAGACCGTATCCTCCTGTATCAGCAGGGCCGTCGGCAGGTGGCGCGGTTCGGAATTGATCGCGTAGCCGAACAGCAGGAGCTGGACCACCGGCAGGACCAGGATCATGGCGTAGGTGATCCGGTCGCGGGTGAGTTGTTTGAACTCCTTGGCCAGGACGGCCAGCACGCGCAGCGCCGAGAAGCCGTTCATTGGAAGTTGTCCTGCGACGCTTCCATGAGCTGGATGAAGACATCTTCCAAGGTCGGCTCGACCTGCGTCCAGCGGAACGGTTCCCGCCGATAGGGCGCGATGGCCGCCTCTAGCGCGGCCCTGTCCGTTCCGGACACGTGCAGCGAGGCGCCGAAGGGGGCGACCATCTCGACGCCCGGCCTTGATTTCAGCTCGTCGGCCAGGCTGTCGACGTCCGATCCTTCACCATTGAAGGTGACCAGGTGCGATCCTGCGATCACCTCCTCGGCCGTGCCGCGCGCGATCAGCCGGCCATAGCTTATATAGGCGATCTCGTGGCAGCGCTCGGCCTCGTCCATGTAGTGGGTCGAGACCAGCACGGTCAGGCCCTCGCGAGAGAGCGCGTGGATTTCGTCCCAGAAGGTGCGCCGCGCCTTGGGATCGACGCCGGCCGTGGGCTCGTCGAGCAGCAGCAGCCTTGGCTCGTGCAAGGTCGCGCTGGCGAGCGCCAAGCGCTGCTTCCAGCCGCCCGACAACGTGCCGGCCAACTGGTCGCGCCGGCCGGCCAGGCCCAGCCGCTCCAGCGCTCGGTCGACCCGGCCGGGACGGTCGTCCAGCCCGTGGACGCGGGCGGCGAACATCAGGTTCTCGGCGATGGTCAGGTCTTCGTAGAGCGAGAACCTCTGGGTCATGTAGCCCGTACGCCGCTTGATGGCGTTGGCGTCCTTGATGATGTCGAGGCCGAGACAGGTTCCGGAACCGGAGTCCGGGGTCAGCAGGCCGCACAGCATCCGGAGTGTCGTGGTCTTGCCCGAGCCGTTCGGGCCCAGGAAGCCGCAGATGCGGCCCTCGGCCACCTGGATCGAGACGTCGTCGACGACCTTCTTGCCGCCGAAGCTCTTGTTCAGGCCGTGGACGTCGATGACCGGCTGGCCGCTCATTTCCGTGCGTCCAGCGGGATCACGTCGACCGGCGTGCCGGGATTGAGCCGCGCCGAGGGCAGGGCTTCGACCAGATAGACCAGCCGGTCACGAGCCTCGCGGCTGTAGATCACCGGCGGGGTGAATTCCGAGCGCGGGGCGATGTAGGTGATCTTCGCGGTCAGGCCGGTGGCGCAGCCGTCGCAGGAGAAACGCACCACTTTGCCCGGCGCATAGGCCGCCAGCGACCGCTCGGGCACGAAGAAGCGCAGCTTGATCCGGTCGTCGGGCAGCAGGCTGAGGATCGGCTGGTTGGCGGCGGCCCATTCGCCCTTCTGGAAGAAGACGTCCTCGACGCGCGCGGCGCCGGGCGCGGTCGGTGCGATGTCGGTCAGGCGGGCGGCGGCGGCGGAGAGCCCCGCCTGAGCCTCGGCTACGCGGCTGTCGGCGGCGCGAATCTGGTCCTCACGCTGGCCGAGTGCGGCGGCGTCGCGCTGCCGCCGGGCTGCGGCGACCTGGGCGCGGGCCGCGTCGGCGTCGGCGCGGGCGTCGTCAAGTCGGGCCGGCGCGTAGACGCCCTTGTTGGCCAGGATCTTCACCCGGCGCAAGGCGGCGTCTGCGTCGCGGGCACGGGCCTCGGCTGCGGCGATATTGGCGTCGTAGACGGCGAGTTCGACGGGGCGGGCGCCCTTGCGCGCGTCGGTGGCCTGGGCC
>CAMFIW010000369.1 GCA_945952355.1 uncultured Phenylobacterium sp.
GAACCCGCCGAGATCGCGGCGGCGCTGGTCGATGACGAGTTCGATCATGGGCTGCGTTCCTCTCCCCATCCTTTATGGGGGAGAGGTTAGGTGAGGGGGCGTCGCGGCGCACGCCCCATGATGTGAAATTCAGGATTGCCCCCACCTGGCCTCTCCCGCACGCGGGAGGGGACGCGCGGCGTCAGCCCTGGGCGCTCACATAGGGGCTGATCAGGCCCAGCGGCGCGGCGGTGGTGTTCTTCACCGAGCGGATGACGATGCGGCTCTCGATGTTGGAGACCAGGCCCAGGCCGAGGATCTTGTCGCGCAGGAAGTCATCGAAGGCGTGCATATCGCGGGTGACGATCCGCAGCTCGTAGTCCGCCGCGCCGGTGACCGTGGCGCACTGAACCACCTCGGGCAGCTTGCCGATGGCCTGCTCGAAAGATTCGAGGTTGTCCTTGGTCGGGAGGGAGAGTTTCACCGTGCAGTAGACCTCGAATCCGAGGCCGAGCTTGTCTCGGTCCAGGATGGTCACGCGACGTTGAATGACGCCGGCGTCTTCCAGGCGTTTGATGCGCCGCCAGCAGGGACTGGAGGAAAGGCCGACCCGCTCGGCGATCTCGGCGACGGACAATCCGGCATCGTGCTGAATGAGATCCAGAATCTTAGCATCGACGGCGTCGAGAGCCTCGGACAACTTTTCCTCCCGCCCCACGGGCATAAGCGCGCTAAACGTGCCCCGGAACCGCTGGGGTGGGGCATGCCTTTGGCAAGCAATTGCGTCGATCTTATATGATCTTGCAAGCTCTTTAGGGAGCCCGAAAGGAAGGAATTTGCAATGCGGCACATCGATGTGACGCTTGACGACAAATTTCTGCTCAACGAAGGCCGGGTGTTCATTACCGGCGTGCAGGCCCTCCTGCGGGTTCTGATGGATCAGCGCCGGCTGGACGAGAAGGCCGGGCTGAACACCGCCGGCTTCGTGTCCGGCTATCGCGGCGACCCGCTCGGCGGCCTGGATCAGCAGGCCAATCGCGCAAAGAAATTCCTCGACCAGTCGCACGTGGTCTTCAAGGAAGGCCTCAACGAAGACCTGGCCGCCACCGCGGTGTGGGGCAGCCAGCAGGCCAACCTGTTCCCGGGCGCCAAGTACGATGGCGTCTATGGCATGTGGTACGGCAAGGCGCCCGGCGTCGACCGCACCGGCGACGCCTTCAAGCACGCCAACTTCGCCGGGACCTGGTCCAAGGGCGGCGTCCTGGCCGTGGCGGGCGACGACCACACCTGCAAATCCTCTACCCTGCCGTCGCAGTCCGAATACGCCTTCCAGGACTTCGAAATGCCGGTGCTGTCGCCGGCCGACGTGCAGGAGGTGCTGGATTACGGCCTGCTGGGCTACGGCATGTCGCGCTTCTCGGGCCTATGGGTCGGGCTGATCGCGCTCGCCGACACCATGGATTCGGGCGTGACGATCGACGTCTCGCTGGATCGCCACAAGATCGTCGTCCCCACCAATTTCGCCCTGCCGTCCGGCGGGCTCGGCATCCGCCTGAAGGACCAGCCGCTGGACAAGGAGCGCCGGCTCCGCACGCAGAAGATTCCCGCCGCGCTCGCCTTCGCCCGCGCCAACCGGATCGATAAGGTGATGTTGGGCGCCCCGCGTCCGCGCCTCGGCATCGTCTGCCAGGGCCAGGCCTACAAGGACGTGGTCGAGGCCTTCGCGGCCATGCGCATCTCCTTCGAAGAGGCCGCTAGCCTCGGCGTCGCCATCTACAAGGTCGGCATGCCCTGGCCGCTCGAGCCGCAGGGCCTGAAGGCCTTCGCCGCCGGCCTCGAGACCCTGATGGTCATTGAGCACAAGCGTCCGCTGATCGAGACCCAGGCGCGCGCCGCCCTCTACGACCTGCCGGCCCACGCCCGGCCGAAGATCGTCGGCAAGACCGACGAGGTCGGCCATCCGCTGCTGTCCGAGCTGGGCTCGCTCTCGGTGGCCGAGGTGGCGCTGGCCATCGCCGACCGCCTTCCCCCCGGCCCGCACATGGAGCGGGTCCACGACTACCTTTCGCGAGTGTCCGCGGCCTCCATGGCGGCCGTGACCCTGGCGGCGGAGCAGCAGCGCAAGCCATTCTTCTGCTCAGGCTGCCCGCACAACACCTCGACCCGCCTGCCGGACGGCTCGCGCGCCCTGGCCGGGATCGGCTGCCACTACATGGCCAGCTTCTCCGACCCCTCGACCGACCTGAACAGTCACATGGGCGGCGAAGGTCTGACCTGGGTGGGCTCGGCGCCCTTCACCTCCGAGCCGCACGTCTTCGCCAATCTGGGCGACGGGACCTACAACCACTCCGGCTCGCTCGCGATCCGCGCCTCGATCGCGGCCGGCAGCCACATCACCTACAAGCTCTTGTTCAACGACGCGGTCGCCATGACCGGCGGCCAGCAGGCCGAGAGCGGCTTCACCCCGGCCCAGATCACACGTCAGCTCGCGTCGGAAGGCGTGGCCAAGACGGTGATCGTCGCCGACGACGTGGACCGCTACGCCGAGGTCACCGATCTCGCGCCCGGCGTCGAGGTTCGGCCGCGCTCCGAGCTGATGGCCGTACAGAAGCTGCTGCGCGACACGCCCGGGACCACGGTCCTGCTCTACGATCAGGTCTGCGCCACCGAGAAACGCCGCCGGCGCAAGCGCGGCAAGATGGAGGTCGCCGGCAAGCGGGTCTTCATCAACCCGCTGGTCTGCGAAGGCTGCGGCGACTGTTCCAAGGTCTCCAACTGCGTCTCGGTCGAGCCGCTGAACACCGCGTTCGGCCGCAAGCGCCGGATCAACCAGTCGAGCTGCAACACCGACTATTCCTGTCTGCAAGGCTTTTGCCCGTCCTTCGTCACTATCGAGGGCGGCGAGAACGCCCAGGCGGCGGCCATGCCGGCGCTGACCGCCGACTCGACGCCGCTGCCGAGCTTCGAGCCGCTGGAAGGCGTGCGGAACATCGTCTTCACCGGAATCGGCGGCACGGGGGTGACCACCACCGCCTCGATCCTGGCCATGGCGGCCCATGTCGACGGCCGCTCGGCCTCGGTGGTGGATATGACGGGTCTGGCCCAGAAGGGCGGGGCGGTGTTCAGCCACGTGCGAATCGGCGAGACCGAGGAGACGGTGGTGGGGGGCCGCGTGCCGGCGGCCAGCGCCCACGTGCTGATCGCCTGCGATATCCTCTCGGCGGCCGGGCCTGACGCGCTGGCCCTCTATGCCAAGGACCGCACCGTGGCGGTGGGCAACGAGGACTTCGCCCCCACGGCCGACTTCGTCACCGACCGCGACGTGCGCTTCGACGCAGGGAACATGGCCCGTCGGATCGGGGCGGCGACCAAGTCCTATGACGAGGCCCCGGCCCATCACCTGGCCGAGACCCGCATGGGCGACGCCATCTACGCCAACATGATCATGCTGGGCTTTGCTTGGCAGAAGGGCCTGATCCCGGTCTCCAGCCGGGCCGTCTATCGCGCGATCCGCCTGAACGGCGTGGCCGCCGAGCAGAACCTGCAGGCCTTCGAACTGGGCCGCCAGATCGCCTATGATCCCTCCAAGCGCGGCCCGGCCGAGGCTGACGTGCCGACGCCGGAGACCATGCCGCTCGACGAGCTGATCGCCCAACGCACCCGCGAACTGGTCGCCTACCAGAACCAGGCCTATGCCGACCGTTACGCCCAGCGCGTGGCCGTGGTCGCCAAGGCCGGGAACGAGGCCCTGACCCGCGCTGTCGCGACCAACCTCTACAAGCTGATGGCCTACAAGGACGAGTACGAGGTCGCGCGCCTCTATACCGACGGCCGCTTCGCCGACGAGAAGGGCAAGACCTTCAAGGGTGGCAAGATGAAGGTCTGGCTCGCCCCGCCGATCCTGTCGCCGAAGGACGAGAAGGGCCAGCCGACCAAGATGGCGTTCGGCGGGTGGATGCTCGACTACGGCTTCCCGGTGCTGGCGAAGCTGAAGGGCCTGCGTGGGACGGCGCTGGACCTGTTCGGCCATTCGGAAGAGCGGAAGATGGAGCGCCGCCTGGTCGCCGAGTACGAGGCGGGCCTGGATCGCGTGATGGCCGAGATGACGCCGGAGCGGGCGAAGCTGGCGGTGCGGATCGCTCAGGTCCCCGCCCAGATCCGCGGCTTCGGCCACGTCCTGTCTCTTATACACATCTGACGCTGCCGACGATATGCAGTGTG
>CAMFIW010000370.1 GCA_945952355.1 uncultured Phenylobacterium sp.
CGGCGAGACCCTCGAAAGCCTGGCGGCCAAGTTGAACCGCGCGTTCGACTACCAGGCAAGCATCTCCGTCCAGACGGTCAGCGGGCAGCGCACGCTGAGCATCAAGCCGCTGAACGACCGCAGCACGCTGCAACTTTTCGCCGGCCCGGCCGGCAAGGACGCCCTGACCGGACTGGGCCTGCCCGAGGGCATCGTCCGGTCCACCACCACGACCAAGGACGGCAAGGTCGTCCCAGCCGACGGCAAGGGACAGATCTATGGCCTGAAGTTCGACGGGATCCTGACGCTCGACAACGCCACCACCATCTCGCACGTCACCGCCGAACTCGCGAGCGCCATGGTGGTCGTACGCCAAGCCTACAAGGACCTCCAGACAGCAGCCACGCCGCAGGCGGTGCTGAACGCCCAGAAGGCCGCCTCCGCCACTGGGGCGGTGCCCGCCTATCTCACCAACCAAATCGCGAACTACCAGGCGGCGCTGCAGCGCCTGACCGGCTCCTCATCCTGATCCCCTGGCTTGAATCCGTCACACCGGCGGTCTAGCCAGAGGGCATGGATTCCCTCATCCAAGCCCTGAAGGACAGGCGGGTCGCCGCCGCCCTGGGCGCCGCCGTCGCACTCGTGGCCGGCCTTGTCCTGGCGACCAGCCTGATGAATCGGCACAAGGGGGAGGAAGGCGCGACGCCGCCCGCCGCCCAGGGCGGACTGGTCGTCGAGACCGGCAGCCAGGACGACGGCAAGCTCGACCCCACCGCCAAATTGCGCTGCTTCGTGGCCGGCCAGTTCGTCGGTGAGATCACCCTGGCGGAATGTGCGAAGCGCAACGGCGTGGCCACGGGCGCGCTCGATGTGGGCGTCGACGAAAGCGGGGGGCTGGCCGCCGCGGGCGAGGCGGGAACCACGCTTGTCCCGCTTCCGCCGCCGGCCGGGGAGGGGCAACCGACTCCGCAGACTGGTGCGCCGCCCGCATCCGGAGCGCCTGCGGCGGGCGTCGCGGCCCCCGCCGCCTCCTCGGGCCCCGTGGGCGCGTGCTGGCGCTATGCTGGTGGGGGATGGCGAAAGCTGCCGAACGATCTGCCGCTCAACGCCTGCGTCCAGGCCCTGTTCGCTGGCCATTGCGAGCGGCCGGGCGGCGCCACCTATGGCCGCTGGATGAGCCAGACCCTCCGCCTCGTGCCGGGGAAGGTCGAGGTGTCCGGCGACGACCGCGCATTCCGCACACTGGTCGAGCAGAGCCCGTCCTGCGCGATCACGCCGGTCGGCTGAGCGGCCACTCGCGCGCCGCAATTGACCCGTGTAGTCTCACGGCCATGCTTCGCCCCCTGATCCTGTCCGCCCTGGCCCTTTCCACCTTGGTCCTCGGCGGCTGCGCCCAGCGCACACGTCCGCCCGGGGATCCTCTGGTCTGCTATCAGGTCCAGCCGCAGCACGACGGGAGCCTGAAGTACAACCGCCTCCCGTCGAAGCAGCCCGACCTGGAGCACTGCGCCGGGGCGCTGGAAGCCATGCGCGTGAAGTTCCTGATGATGGGCGGTTCACAGCGCGACATCGTCGGCGCCTATCAGGGCAATTTCATCTTCCTGCAGCGAGAGGGCATCTTCACGGCGCCGTCGCTGGAGGAGCATCGCTACCTCGCCCTTGTGCGGACTGGCGACGGACGTTTGGCGATTCCGGGGGCCATGCCGCGGCAATAGGCGCTCCACGCAACTGTGGACGAACGCCGGGCGATAGTGAACAAATGTGGAACATTGGCTTGATCCGCCGTGCGCGGATCGTTAACGTGCCGCTTGGGCACGGGCCCGCATCTACGGAAACCACAGGGACATCGACATGGCGGGCAGCGTCAACAAGGTCATTCTGGTCGGCAATCTGGGCGCCGACCCCGAGATCCGCAGCCTCAATTCCGGCGACCGGGTCGCAAATCTCCGCGTCGCGACCTCGGAGACCTGGCGCGACCGCTCCAGCGGCGAGCGCAAGGAGAAGACCGAGTGGCATCGGGTCGTCATCTTCAACGACAACCTCGTGAAGGTGGCCGAGAACTACCTGCGCAAGGGCTCGAAGGTCTATATCGAGGGGGCTCTGCAGACCCGAAAGTGGACCGACCAATCGGGCCAGGAGAAGTTCTCCACCGAGGTGGTGCTTCAGAAGTTTCGCGGCGAGCTGACCATGCTCGACGGCCGTGGCGGCGAGGAGGGCGGCCGCGACAGCGACTACGGCGGTGGCGGCTATTCCAGCGGCGGCGGCTTCTCCTCCGGCCCGCGCAACCAGGGCTCGGGCCCGCGCGAGGACTTCTCCGCCGATCTCGACGACGAGATCCCGTTCTAGGACGCGACCTCGGTTTCTTGGGCGGCGGGCTCCTGCGCGACGAAGCCGAGGTTTTCCTCCCGCGCCTGGGCGGCGGCCTCGTCGTAGAAGAACGGTAGGAAGGCGTAGCGCCGGCCCGCCGTAACCGGCGTGGCCGCATGCAAGAGTGAGCAGGAAAAGATCGCCGCGCCGCCCGTCGGTGGCCGGTAGGCGCGCGGGCCGAACTCCGGGAAGACCAGGTCGCCGCCCTCGTAGTCTTCCGCGTTCAGGTTGATCGAACAGGCGAACCGCCGATGCGCCGTGCCGCGGGTGGTGTCGTCCCGGTGCTCGCTGAAATGGCCGCCTTCCGCAGAGTCGTAGCAGGCGACGATGTTGCGCTCGATCCGGGTGACGCGGAACTGGAAGGCCTTGCGGATTCGCGGCAGCAGGTTGAGACGCAGGGCGGTGTGAATCTCGGTGACGAAGGCGTCGTCGGTGATGATGGCGTCGCTGCGCCGCTTGGAGTCGTTGAACACGCCGACAGTCCGTCCGCCGATCTCCCGCATCACGCCCGACGGGTGGCCGCCATCGCGCTCATAGGCCTCGATCAGTCGTTGGCAGAGGTCGGGCGAGAAGATCCGCGGCGTCACGAGGACCGGGGCGGTGACCGGCGCGCCGCCATGGGCCTCAGGCGGCGGCAGGGCGCGGATCATCTCGAAGAACGTGTCCGTGGCCTCGATCGGCGCCCACGCCTGCACGGCCTCGAAGGGATCGATCAGAACCCAGCGCGGGCTGGCTTCGCCGTCCGGCCCCAGGGCGTCGAACAGGCGGCTAAGGTCGCCCCCGCGATCGAGGAACCAGCGAAGGCCGCGCTGATCGCGCGCCAGGGCGATGGCCTCTTCCTCCCGCAGGACGCCAAAGGCCGATATCCGGACGTCGTCGAAGAGGGCCCGATGCGCCCCCATCACGGCGAGAGTCCGGCCTCTCGCCTCACGGCCAAGCGGCAGAAACACCATCAGCACATAGCGCCCGCCGAAGGTGGAGGAATGGTAGCGCGGGTTGCTGACGGTCGGCGCGACGAAGCGCGGTGCGAGAGCGCCTACATGGATCGACATGGGCGCGACCCTCGCGCTTCAGCTTGCGTCGCGCAAGGCGACGCTTAGCCGCCGGGGATCACGCCACAGGCGATGCGCGCGCCAGCGCCGCCGATCGGCTGGGTCCTATAGTCGTCCGGGTTGGCGTGGATCACCAGGGCCGAGCCGTCCTTGTCGACCAGCGCAGGCCTCCCGCCGGCGCCCTTGAGCGACACGAAGGTGGAGAGCAGATCGACCGTCGCCGTGCCATCCGCCGTCACGTAGAGGTTCGGCAGATCGCCGGCCTCGTTCAGGTCGGGGTTCAACAGGCCGTGAACCTTGGTCGCCTGGGCATGGACGTGGCCGCCCGCCGAGGTGAAGTCGGCCTTGGAGCAATCGCCCGTCTCGTGGAAGTGCAGGCCATGCCAGCCCGGGGGCAGGCCCTTGACCTCGATACGGGCGAGAACTCCGTTGGCCGCCTCGGTCAGGGTGGCGGTTCCAACGCTCGCTCCGGCGGAATTCTTGAGCTCGATCCGTAGGTTGGCAGGGGCGTCGGCTGCGGTCGCCGAGGCGGCGGCGAGGCTGGCGATCAGCGCGGCGAGGACATATCTCATGAGTGTCTCCGATGGGGGATTTCGGGCCTGCGAAGGTTGGCCTGAGCCGCCCCGGATGTTAACAAGAAGAACGAAATCCTGTCCGATTCTAACGGCATAACCTCCCCTTGAGCGACGAACAAAACACCCCGTCGGAAGACGGCCGCGCGGGGGGCATCGCCCCTATCGCCATCGAAGATGAGCTGAAGAAGTCTTATCT
>CAMFIW010000371.1 GCA_945952355.1 uncultured Phenylobacterium sp.
GGCTCGATGTCCTCGTCCTTGGCCTTGCCCCAGATAGGAGTCGCCACGGCGCCGGGCGCCACGACGATCACGTCGACGCCGAGCAGCAGGAGTTCGCGCCGCAGCGCCTCCGACAGGCCTTCGAGCGCGAACTTCGACGCGCCGTAGGGCGCCACGAACGGGGTCGCGTTCTTACCCGCCACCGAGCTGATATTGACGATCCGACCTGGAGCGCCCTTGCGGTCGGCGCCCGGCGCCAGCATCGGCGCGAACGCCTGGGTGACGATCACCACGCCGGTCAGGTTGACCTCGATCTGATGGCGGAATTCGTCGACCGGCAGGTGCAGCAGCGGCCCCGCCACCGCCACCCCGGCGTTGTTCACCAGGCCCGCGAGGGTCTCGCCCTCGAGCAGCGCGTCCACCCGCGACGCCTCGGCACGGACCGCGGCCTCGTCGGTGACGTCGAAGATCAGCGGTTCGAACCGGTCGCCGAACTCCTGTTTCAGCCGGTCGGCGTCGGCCTGCTTGCGCACGCTGCCGAAGACCCGGAAGCCTTGGCCGATCAGGACCTTGGTGATGCCCCAGCCGATGCCGGTGGAGACGCCTGTGACGACGAAGCTCTTCATGCGCGCAATCCTAGCTGTTCGATCTGGTCGAGCTGTTGGGGGCTGAGCGGGCCAGCGGCCTCGGCGGCCACGCACTGGGCGAGCTCGTCGCGGTTCTTGACGCCGAGGACGAGGGTGTCGACGCCGGGGACGCCAAGCGCATAGCGATGGGCGACGATCGCCGGATCGTCGCCCCAGGCTTTACAAAGAGCGCGGAAGGGCGAGGCGCGCTCGTAGTCGCGGCTGTCGGGATGGTTGGGCGACAGCGGCCGGTCGATCGCGGCGGTCAGCGCGCCGGCCTGGACCGCGCGAATGCCCATCACCCCGACGCCCTCCGCCTTGGCGACCGACAGGATCTCGCGCGGGGCGGCCGGCTCGGCGAAGCGGCGGATGCCACCGGCGGAGTCCATGAGGTTGGCGATCACCTGGGCGACGGCCGGCTTGGGCTCGTGCGCCAGGGCCTGCTTGATCGTCTGTGGCACGCCGATGCCGGTGATCCCCCAAGCGCCGATGCGGCCCTGGGCCTTCAGGCGCTCGAAGGCCGGAACTACCTCACCCTCATAGATCGACCACGGCGTCGAGAAGCCGGCGCGGTGCTGGTCGCCGTGGGCATAGGCATAGCCGTCGGGGGCGATGTTCGAATGCAGGAACATCAGGTCGACGCGGTCTAGGCGCAACTTGGCCAGGGTCGCGTCGAGCGAGGCCTCCAGCCGCGCGAACGCCTCGCCTGGATCCGGTTCGCCGAGCTGGTGCTTGGTGGTGATCCTCACGCCGGCCGGCAGGGTTCCACCGAAGGCGTCGCCGACGATCTCCTCGCAGGCGCCGTACATGGGCGCCGTGTCGATCAGGTCGATGCCGGCGTCGACCGCCGCGTGCAGGGTGGCGACCGCCTCGTCACGGCTGGTCGGCCCCCAGATCAGGCCGACGCCGCCGCCGCCCAGGGTCAGGCGGCTGACGTTTCCAAGAGGGCCGAGCGATGCGGTCTTCACGACGGCGGTCTCCCGCGATATGTTCCGATTATCGGAATATCCGCCTTTCGGAATTCCTGTCAAGGAGACAGGCCCGGCGTGGCGCACTAGGTTCGGACTTCCATGACTCGCAGCCCTGCCGAACCGGTCGACGCCGCCCAGATCGAGGACCTGACGGCCAGCGTCGCGGCCCTGATGCGCCAGTTCAAGCTGGAGCCGGGCATGTTGGCCGGCAGCGCCTATGCCGACCTGCACATCAACGATGTGAGCCTGCTCAAGATCGTCGCCGAGCCCGGCGACTGGACTGTGCGCGGCCTGGCCCAGAGCCTGTCGGCGCCTGATTCCACCGTCTCCTCCGCCCTCGACCGGCTGGAAGGCCGCGGGCTGGTCGCGCGCCGTCGCCACGCCACCGATCGGCGGGTGATGGTGGTGGAGCTGACGGCCGACGGAGCCGCCCTGGCCGAGCGGCTGCGCGCCGGCGAATTGGACAATTCGCGGCGGATGCTGGCGCGGCTGTCCGCGCAGGACCGCGCCGAGATCGTTAGGTTGATGGCCGCCATCGCGCGGGGGGAGACGGACTGATGCCGACGACACGCGCCAACGGGATCGAGCTCTATTTCGAGCGGGCCGGGTCGGGCCCGCCATTGCTGTTCATCTCGGGCACCGGCGGGGATCTGCGGGTGAAGCCCAACATGTTCGACGGCCCACTGGCCAGGGCCTTCGACATTGTCGCCTACGACCAGCGCGGCCTGGGTCGCTCCGGGAAGCCGGACCGGCCCTACGCCATGGCCGACTATGCGGACGACGCCGCGGCCCTCATGGCCGATCAGGGCCTCGACGAGGCGCTGGTGATGGGCGTCTCGTTCGGCGGCATGGTCGCCCAGGAGCTGGTCCTGCGCCATCCGGGCCGGGTGAAGCGGCTCGTCCTGGCCTGCACTTCGCCTGGCGGCGCGGGCGGCGCGTCCTTCCCGTTCCACGAGATCGAGCATCTGAGGGGCGAGGCCCGCTCGAGGCATCTGATACCGATCTCGGATACGCGCCGCGACGAAGCCTGGGCCAAGGCCAATCCCGGCCAGTACTCCCAGTTCGTGGCCATGGGGGCGGCCGATCCCTTCGCGGACGAGCCCGGCCGCGCCATGGGCGCACGCCGCCAGCTGGAGGCCCGCGCCGCACACGACGTCTGGGACCGGCTGCAGGAGATCAAGGCGCCGGTGATGATCGCCGCGGGCAAGTATGACGGCATCGCCGAGCCGCAGAGCCAGCTGAATCTCGCCATGCGGATTCCCGGCTCGACCCTTCGCTTCTTCGAGGGCGGTCACATGTTCATGATCCAGGATCGCACGGCCGTTCCGGCGATGGTCGAGTTCCTGACCCGGACCTGATCAGCCGCCTCCCAGCACCGCTTCGACGGCGGCGGCCACCTGGGTCACGTCATAGGGCTTGCGGATGATCGGGGCGTCGAACCCAGTCGGCGCGCCGCCCGCCTCGCCGTAACCGGTGGCGAACACGAAGGGCACGCCCCGCGAGGCTAGGACCTCGGCCACTGGCATGACCGAGCGGCCGTTCAGATTGGCGTCCAGCACGGCGGCGTCGATGTCCCGATCGAGCAGGGCCATGGCCTCCTCCAGCTCGTAGGCCGGGCCGATCACCTCGGCGCCCGCGTCCGAAAGACCGGTCTCCAACTCAAGGGCCAACAGGACTGCGTCCTCCACGATCAGCACCTTGGCGCCCTTCAGGTCGCTGCGCCCATTGGCGGCCTTGATCGGCTCGGGCGCGCGGGGCGCGGGCGCCTCGGGCACGGTGTCGGGCCGGTCGACCACCGCGGCCGCGCCGGCGCGCAGCCGCACGCGAACCCCGCCGGTTCGGTATTCGACTTCGGTCTCGCCGTTGAGCTCTCGCCCGGTGACCTGGCCCAGCAGGGTCGAGCCGAAGCCCATATGGGCGGGCGGGGTCACGGATGGCCCACCAGTCTCGATCCAGGTCAGCTCGAAGCCGCCGCCAGCGGCGCGGCTCCAGCGCACGTCGACCCGGCCCGATTCCACCGACAATGCGCCGAACTTCAGGGCGTTGGTGGCGAGTTCGTGCAAGGCCAACGCCAGGGCGTTGGCGCCGCGCGGGGTGAGGAACAACTCGGGGCCTTCCCAGCGGGTCTGGCCCGGCGCGATGCCGCCCAGCTCGGCCGCGGCGAGGTGGCCGACGGCCGCGCCCCGCCAGCGCGCCGCGGTCAGCAGCTCGTTGGCCGAAGCCATCGATTTCAGGCGTCCGCCGAACGCCGTCAGGAACCCGTCGAGCGAGGTGGTCCGCTTGGCGGTCTGAACGGCTAGGGCCTGGACGGCGGCCAGAACGTTCTTCACGCGGTGGTCCAGCTCGGCCATCAGGGTGCGCCGCTGATCCTCGACCGCGCGGCGCTCGGTGACGTCGCGGACCATGCCGCAGATCGCCAGGCGCCGGCCGTCCGGCCCCTCGACCAGGATGCCCGCCGCGCGCACCCAGACCACCTGACCGTTGTCCGGGCGAAGGGCGCGATAGTCGATCTCGTAGCGGCCGGCCTGGCGCAGGGCCGCGCTTACCGCCTGGGCGATCTCCTCCCGGTCGTCGGGATGGACGATGTCGTAC
>CAMFIW010000372.1 GCA_945952355.1 uncultured Phenylobacterium sp.
GTTATAGACCCGCAGGATCGCCTCCAGGTACGAGAACAGCCGGTTGGCCGGCAGGAACTCGCGCACCGTCGGGCCGATGAAGGGCGTGCGGCCCATGCCGCCGCCGACGATCACCTCGAACCCCAGCTGGCCGTCGCGGGCGCGGCGGATCATCAAACCGATGTCGTGCGCCTTCGCCGCCGTGCGGTCCTTGGCCGAGGCGGTGATCGCGATCTTGAACTTGCGCGGCAGGAACGAGAATTCCGGGTGCAGGCTCGACCACTGGCGGATCGCCTCCGACCAGACGCGCGGATCGTCCAGCTCGTCGGCCGTCGCGCCGGCATATGGGTCGGCGGTGACGTTGCGGATGCAGTTGCCGCTGGTCTGGATGGCGTGCATGTCGACGCTGGCCAGGTGATCCAGGATCTCCGGTGCGTCCTTCAGCTTGATCCAGTGGAACTGGAGGTTCGTCCGGGTCGTGAAGTGGCCGTAGCCCTTGTCGTACTTGCGGCCGATCTCGGCCAGCTTGCGCATCTGGGTCGAGTTCAGCGAGCCGTAGGGGATGGCGATCCGCAGCATGTAGGCGTGGAGCTGCAGGTAGAGGCCGTTCATCAGCCGTAGTTGCTTGAACTGGTCCTCGGTGATCTCGCCCTTCAGGCGGCGGTCGACCTGTTCGCGGAACTCCGCGGCGCGGTCGGCCAGGACCTCCTTGTCGATCGTGTCGTACTGGTACATGGCCCTACTTCCGCTTGATCAGGTTGACCCGGCCAGTGGAGCGGGCCGCGCCGTGGGCGCGCTGAAGCGCCTCGATGGCGGCGCCGCCCTCGGCCTGCTTGCCGTGGGTCGGATGGTTCGTCGGCCCGAGCGCGCGGATACGCTCGCGATAGCTCACCGGCGCCCACAGCCCCTCGCTCTCGACCAGATCGATCAGGTAGGGATCGACGACGATGGTCTGCTGGGTCTTGGCATGACCCTCGGCGGTCTCCGCGGCGTCCTCCGCCGCGAACAGCTCGGCGTCGGCGAACCGCTCGACCCAGGCTCCAGCTTTCCAGAAAACGGCTTCCCCGTCGGTCAGACGGTTGCCTGTCAAGGCTCTCATGACATCACTCCCCGCCCACGGCCCTGGGCTTCGAACTCGGAAACGATCGGCCCCACGCCGGCATGGGCGAGCGCCATGGCCTCGCCGACGATCAGCAGGGCGGGACCCGATACCTGGGCGGCTGCGTCAGCGAGGCCGGCCAGGGTGGTGACGATGCGCCGCTCGTCCGCGCGGCTGGCGTTCTCGACGATCAGGGCCGGGGTCGAACCTTGCCGGCCCGCGCCGATCAGCCGCGCGGCGATCCCGGCGGCGGTCGAGAGGCCCATATAGATCACCACGGTATGGTTGGGCTTCGCCAGGCTTTCCCAATCCAGGTCGGGCTCCGCGCCGCTGGCTGCGTGGCCCGTGACGAAGGTGACCGCCTGGGCCGCTCCGCGATGAGTCAGCGGCGCGCCGGCGTCCGCGGACGCGGCCAGGGCCGCGGTGACGCCCGGCACGATCCGGCAGTCGACGCCGGCCTCGCGGCAGGCCTCAAGCTCCTCGCCGCCCCGGCCGAAGATGAAGGGGTCGCCGCCCTTGAGCCGCACCACGGTCAGACCTTCGAGCGCGAAGGCGACCAGCATCCGGTTTATCTCGTCCTGGGCATAGGAGTGCCGCGACTTGCGCTTGGCGACGCTGATCCGACGGGCCTTCACCGGGGCCAGGTCGAGGACTTCGTCTGACACCAGGCCGTCATGGACCACCACGTCGGCGGCCGACAGCGCCTTCAGCGCCTTCAAGGTGAGCAGCTCAGGATCGCCCGGACCCGCGCCGACCAGCCAGACCACGCCCGCCGGCCGCGCGCGGCCGGCGGTCAGGACGACCAGACCGGACTTCGGTTTCGCGGGCTCGCGCTGAGGCATTGGTCTTTAGCTTCTCTAAAGGCTATGATCCTGAATCACGGCGGGACGGGCCTAAGCCCGCCCCGCCAATCGTCCAGGGATGAAAAGGGCCGATACATCGCTGGACGCTTGCAAATTGGTCGTCGGAGGCCCAATTCGCAACCCAAGGACTTCTGCCGGGGCTGTCAGTAAAACTCGTGGAACGGAACACCGAACGTCGGCGCCTGCCGCCCTTGAACGCGCTGCGCGCCTTCGAGGCTGCGGCGCGCCATCTCAACTTTTCTAGGGCCGCCGACGAGCTGTCGGTGACCCCCGGGGCCGTGAGCCAGCAGATCCAGAACCTGGAGGACTATGTCGGCGCGGCGCTGTTCAAGCGGACGCCCAAAGGCCTCCTGCTAACCGATGCGGCCCAGACCGCCCTGCCGGCCCTGCGTGAAGCGTTCGACCGCCTGGCCGAGGCCGCTTCCATGCTGACGGCGGCCGTCGATGGCCGCCGGCTGACCCTGACCGCGGCCCCCTCCTTCGCCGCCAAGTGGCTGGTGCCGCGGCTCGGCCGGTTCGAGGAGGCGCATCCGCACGTCGACGTCTGGCTCTCCGCCGGTCTGGAGCTGGTCGACCTCACCGCAGGCGAGGTGGACGTGGCGATCCGCTATGGCGCTGGTCGCTATCCGGGCCTGGAGGTCCGTCGCCTGATCGGCGAGACGGTGATCCCGGTGCTGAGCCCGGAACTCGCCGCGACCAACCCGCTGAACCAGCCGTCCGACCTCGCCAACCACATCCTGCTGCATGACGGCTCGCCGGAGCCGGACGACAGTTGCCCGGACTGGACGATGTGGCTGGCGGCGCGCGGCTTGCGCGGCGTCGACGGCGCCCGTGGTCCCCGATTCAACCAGTCGAGCCTGGTCATCGAGGCGGCGGTCAACGGCCGCGGCGTCGCCCTGGCCAAGCGCACCCTCGCCCAGGCCGATCTGGACGCCGGCCGCCTGATCGCTCCGCTGCAGATCGCGACGGCGGTGGACTTCGCCTACTACGTGGTCCACCCGAAGGCGAAGGGCCGCCTGCCGCAGGTGAAGGCCTTCATCAACTGGATCACCGCCGAGGCCGAGGCGCACGAGGCAGCGCTGCGCACCCTCGACAACGGCGCCGGAATCTAGCGGGGCGTCTTCAGCGACTGCAGCGCCCGCTCGTGGGCGTAGGCCGCAACGTCCGCCAGGGCGAGATCCAGGGCGTCGCGCACCGCGGTGAGGCCGCCAGGGCCTTCGATCTCGCAAGCCTGGCAGGCGTCGCCAAGTTGGAAGGCGCCGATCCCCCGCGAGGCGCCCTTGATGGTGTGGACGGCGTCGCGCCAGCCTTCGGAGCCCGGGTCGAGCATGGACGACCACATCTGGGCCTGCTCGCGGAACAGGGCCAGCACCTCGTCGATCACCGTCGCATCGCCCGCCGCAAAGCCTTCCAGATAGCCGAAATCCACGGCTCCGGTGAGGTCTCGTCTGGCCATTGATATCCCCCCAACAAGGCGCTTGCCTTCAGCGCCGCATCCAGTATGTTCCGCGCCCTTGCCGCCGGACAGCCCCTTGGGGCCGAACCGGGCCGGTACGGGTGCTTAGCTCAGTTGGTAGAGCAGCTGACTCTTAATCAGCGGGTCGAGGGTTCGAATCCCCCAGCACCCACCATCTTTCGCTCCGAAGAGATTGGTGAATTCCGGAGGCCGTCAAGACGGCTTGCCGGCGCGCCTGGCGAGAGCCTGCGGCGGTCGGCCAGTCGAATCGCCATCAGTCCGGGCGCGAGGCCGCAATCCGGCGCGCCTCAACGTAGTAGGGCGACTGCCGGAGCCCCTGGCCCTCGAACCACGCGCGCACGTGGCCAGGACCACGCGGCAGGCTGACCGTCAGGATCGCCGCCTCGTCGCCGGCCTCGACGGACGTGCTGACCACCTGCCCGCCGACCTCCAGCCTCGCGGCCTCGATAGGCAACTCGACGCCGCCCTCGTACCAGGGCCAGTCCCCGGCGGCGATCAGGCCGCGTTCGAAGAGATCGGGCCCAGGCCCAGGCGCCTCGCCGAGTTTCAGCCGGGCCTCCGCCGGCCAGCGCCGCAGCGCGAATTCGTAGAGCCCCGCAGTCTCCACCTGCACTTCCCAATAGCCTGAACAAGCCTCGCCCTGGCGCACCTGTCCCTGATTCCAGACCCCGTCTCCCTCGTCGTTGCGAAGGTCGTGACTGGTAAGCACCGCCACCGGCGCCGCCTCGGCTCCGAGGGTGAT
>CAMFIW010000373.1 GCA_945952355.1 uncultured Phenylobacterium sp.
TCGGCATCGTGAAGAAGAACGCGATCATGATGATCGACTTCGCGATCGACGCCGAACGCAATGAGGGCAAGTCGCCGCGCGAGGCGATCCGACAGGCGGCGCTGCTGCGGTTCCGGCCGATCCTGATGACCACGGTGGCGGCGCTGTTCGCGGCCATCCCGCTGATGCTGGCGGTCGGCCAGGGCGCGGAACTGCGCCGGCCGCTGGGCCTGGCGATCTTCGGGGGGCTGATCCTCAGCCAGCTGCTGACCATCTTCACGACGCCGGTGGTCTACCTGGCCTTCGACCGGCTGGCCCCTACCCGCAAGCCGGGCGGGCCGGACGAGCCTGCCGCCGCGCGGGCCGAGCCGGCATGAACCTGTCCGGCCCCTTCATCCGCCGGCCGATCGCGACGGTCCTGCTGACCGTCGGCCTGGCCCTGGCCGGCATCGCCGGCTTCGCGGTGCTGCCGGTGGCGCCACTGCCCCAGGTCGACTTCCCGGCGATCTCGGTGTCGGCGAACCTGGCGGGCGCGAGCCCGGAGACCATGGCGTCCAGCATCGCGACGCCGCTGGAGCGGCGGCTGGGCAACATCGCGGGCGTCAACGAGATCACCTCGTCGAGCTCGAACGGCTCGACGCGGATCAGCCTGCAATTCGACCTGTCCAAGAACATCGACCAGGCGGCGCGGGAGGTGCAGGCGGCGATCAACGCGGCGCGCGCCGACCTGCCCACGACCCTGCGCAGCAACCCGACCTATCGCAAGCGCAACCCGGCCGACCAGCCGGTGATCATCCTGGCGCTGACCTCGCAGACCCGGACGCCGGGCCAGATCTACGACGCCGTCTCGAACATCATCCAGCAGCGCCTGTCCCAGGTGGATGGCGTGGGCGAGGTGGAGCTGGGCGGCGGCTCGCTGCCGGCGGTGCGGGTGGAGCTCGCGCCGTTCGCGCTCGACCGGTTCGGGGTGAGCCTGGAGGACGTGCGCGCGGCGATCCAGTCGGCCAACGCCAACCGGCCGAAGGGCGTCGTCGAGGAAGGTGGGCGCCGGCTTCAGATCTATACCCCGCCCGCCGGACGGACGGCGGCGGACTATCGCGGCCTGATCGTCTCCTGGCGCAACGGAGCGCCGGTGCGGCTCGGCGACGTGGCCCAGGTGATCGACGGCGTCGAGGACATCCACACGACGGGCCTGTTCAACGGCGAGCCGGCGATCGTGGTGCTGGTGACCCAGCAGCCGGGCGCCAACGTGATCCAGACCGTGGACGGCGTGCGCAAGATGATCCCGCAACTCGCCGCCCAGCTTCCCGGCGACATCAAGCTGCAGGTCGCCGCCGACTCGACCACCTCGATCCGCGCGTCCCTGAAGGAGGTGGAGGTCACCCTGGTGATCGCGGTGGTCCTGGTGGTGCTGGTGGTCTCGGCCTTCCTCCGCAGCGGGCGGGCGACGGTGATCCCGGCGGTGGCGACCGTGGTCTCGCTGCTGGCGACATTCGGGGCGATGTACCTGCTGGGCTTCAGCCTGAACAACCTTTCCCTGATGGCGCTGACCGTGGCGGCGGGCTTCGTGGTCGACGACGCCATCGTGGTGCTGGAGAACACGACGCGGCACCTGGAAGCCGGCATGAGCCGGTTCGAGGCGGCCCTGCGCGGCGCGCGCGAAGTGGGCTTCACCGTGCTGTCGATGAGCGTTTCGCTGGTGGCGGTGTTCATCCCGCTCCTGTTCATGGGCGGTCAGGTGGGCCGTCTGTTCCGCGAGTTCGCGGTGACCCTGTCGGCGGCGGTGCTGATCTCGCTGCTGATCTCGCTGACCACAACGCCGATGATGTGCGCCTGGCTGCTGCGCCGCCACGCCGACGAGAAGCCGGCGGGACGCGTCGCGCGGGCCTTCGAGGCCGGGTTCGATCAGATGCACAGGTCCTACGAGGCGAGCCTCGACTGGGCCCTGTCGGTGAAGCCGCTGATGCTGGTGATCCTGGCCGCGGTGATCGGGCTGAACTTCTATCTCTACGCGGCGATCCCGAAGGGCTTCTTCCCGACCCAGGACTCCGGGCGGCTGAACGGCGGCATCCGCGCCGACCAGAGCATCTCGTCGGAGGAAATGGGCCGTAAACTGCGAACCCTGGTCAACATCATCCGGAAGGACCCGGCGGTCTCGACGGTGGTCGGCTTCACCGGCGGCGGGCGGGCCGGCGGCGGGTTTCTGTCGGTGGACCTCAAGCCCCGGGGCGAGCGCAAGGACGGCGGACAGGCGGTGATCGCCCGCCTGCGGCCCAAGCTGGCGCGGGTGACCGGCGTCAGCCTGTTCCTCAACCCGCAACAGGACGTGCGCATGGGCGGGCGGCAGACCAACGCCACCTACCAGTACACCCTGAAGAGCGACAACGCGGCCGACCTGAAGGCCTGGGCCCAGAAGCTCTCGGACCAGATGGAGACCGAGAGTGTCCTCACCGACGTCAACACCGACCAACAGGACAACGGGGTCGAGACCTATGTCGACGTCGACCGCGGCAGCGCCGCCAAGCTGGGGATCACCGCCAAGGACGTCGACAATGCGCTCTACGACCATTTCGGCCAGCGGCAGGTGGCCACCATCTACGAGGACATCAACCAGTACAGCGTGGTGATGGAGGTGGCGCCGGAATATTCGCGGAGCCCCGACGCGCTCGCCAACGTCTTCGTGCCGGCCAGCAGTTCGCCGGTCACCACGGCGAAGACCGCGACCGCCGGCGCGACAACCCAGGCGGTCTCCGCCAATCCGGGCCTGCGCGACGCCTCGACCGGCAGCGCGATCAATACCAGCCCCACGACCATGGTCCCGCTGTCGGCCATCGCCCACTTCTCCGAGCGTGCGACCCCGGCGGCGATCAATCATCAGGATACGGAACTCGCCACCACCATCTCGTTCAACCTGTCCGACGGGGCGAGCCTGAGCGACGCCCAGGCGGCCATCGCACGCTCGGAGGCCGCCATCGGGATGCCGATCAATGTACGCGGCAGCTTCCAGGGCACGGCCAAGAGCTTCCAGGACCAGCTCAAGAACGAGCCGCTGCTGATCCTGGCGGCGATCATCGCGATCTACATCGTGCTGGGCGTGCTGTACGAGAGCCTGGTCCACCCGATCACCGTGCTCTCCACCCTGCCCTCGGCCGGGGTCGGCGCCGTGCTTATGCTGATGCTGTTCCACATGGAGTTCTCGATCATCGCCCTGATCGGGGTCTTCCTGTTGATCGGCATCGTGAAGAAGAACGCCATCCTGATCATCGACTTCGCGCTGGACGCCGAGCGCTCGCGCGGACTGTCGGCCGAGGAAGCCGTGCGCGAAGCCTGCCTGTTGCGCTTCCGCCCGATCCTGATGACGACCCTGGCCGCCGGTCTCGGCGCGCTTCCGCTGGCCATCGGCTTCGGCGAGGGCTCGGAGCTGCGCCAGCCTCTTGGCGTGGCCATCATCGGCGGGCTGATCGCCAGCCAGATGCTGACCCTGCTGACCACGCCGGTGGTCTATATCTATCTCGACAAGCTTCGCGGTCGCCGCGACGAGCGCCACCTCAGCCGCGGCGGCGGCGAGGCGGGCGTGCAGCCCGCGTGAAAGGCCTGATCCTCATGCGCCGCATCTCCCTGCCCCTGGCCCTCCTCGCCGCCACGACGCTTAGCGCCTGCGCCGTCGGCCCCAACTATTCGCGTCCCTCCGCGCCGGTCTCGCCGACCTACAAGGAAGCACAGGGCTGGACGCCGGCCGCGCCCGGCGAGCTCAGCGACAAGGGCGACTGGTGGACCCTGTTCGGCGATCCGGTGCTGAACGACCTGGAAGCCAAGGTCTCGGTCTCCAACCAGAGCCTGCTGGCGTCCGAGGCCGCCTATCGCCAGGCCCGCGCCTTGGTCTCCGAGCAGCGGGCCGCCCTGTTCCCGACCGTCGACCTTACGGGCAACGGCACGAAATCCGGCGGCGGCTCGAAGGCGACGAGCTCGAGCCCCACGGGCTCGACCACGAGCACGACCAGCCGCGGGACAAGCTATCGGGCCAGCCTGGGCGCGAGCTGGGAGATCGACGTTTGGGGCCGCATCCGCCGCACCATCGAGGGAGCCAAGGCCAGCGCGCAGGCCAGACCCGCCGGCCTCGACGCAGCGCCACTGTCGCTGGCAGGGGAGCTGGCCGTAAACTATGTGGGCCTGCGCGGG
>CAMFIW010000374.1 GCA_945952355.1 uncultured Phenylobacterium sp.
ATCAAGACCATCCAGACCGGGGCGCTGTCGCAATACGCCCCGCCGCAAGGGGGCTACACCCAGCTCACCTGGAAGGAGCTGACCGAGCAGGGCCACGTGATCGCCGGCTCGCCGGAGACCGTCCGCCAGCGGATGGAAGACCTGATCAAGGGCCTGCATGTCGGCAACATCTTCTGCCTGATGCACGTGGGGAACATGCCGGCCGACAAGTGCATGTACTCGACCAAGCTCTTCGCCGAGAAGGTCATGCCCAAGCTGCGCAACATGTTCCCGGACTATGCGGACGACACCCGCTTCTGGGCGCATCCGCTCGACAAGCGGGTCATCTCGGGCCGCCTGCCCAAGGAGGCGCCCAGCGCCGCCGACCTCGCCAAGACCTACGCCTGATTGGGGAGGGGAAATCATGGAACTCAAGACCGTCCAGACCCACCACGTCCCGGTCCGCTATCTCGAAGGCGGCTCGGGCCCCGATCTCGTCTACCTGCACGGCGCGGGCGGCGTGACCGCCGAGGATCCGTTCCTCGCGGCCCTGGCCCAGAAGCATCACGTCTACGCGCCGCTGATCCCCGGCTATGGCGACAGCGAGGAAGCGCCCGAGATCCGCGACATGCTGGATTTCACGCTCCACACCTGGGACGTGGTCGCGGCGCTCGGCCTCAAGGATCCGATCCTTGTCGGCCATTCCATGGGCGGGATGATCGCCGCAGAAATGGCCGCGGTGCAGCCCAACGATGTCTCCCGCCTGGCCCTGATCTGCCCGGCGGGCCTCTGGAACGACGACCACCCGGTCGCCGACCTATTCTCGCTCATGCCCTACGAGATGCCGGCCTTCCTGTTCCACGACGCCGAGGCGGGGGCGAAGATCCTGACGGCGGGACGCGACGTCACCGATCCGAACTTCCTGCAGACCTATTTGGTGACCAACGCGCGCCAGCTCGGCATGGCCGGGCGCATCCTGTTCCCGATCCCGGAACGGGGCCTCGCCGAGCGGCTCTACCGGATCAAGGCGAAGACCGTGGTGGTGTGGGGCGACAGCGACCGCCTCGTGCCGCCCTTCTACGCCCACGGCTTCAAGAAGGGCATCGTCGGCGCCGAGCTGGTCTCGATCCCCGAGGCCGGCCACATGGTGATCCTGGAGAAGCCCGCCCAGGTCGCCGAGGCGGTGTCGAAGCTGGGATAAGGCCCAGGGGGACTGGATCACAATTGCCCCGCAATGGTGTTCCAGTCCCCCGGCGTCCTACGCCCCGCCCTCGATCTCGCCCATGGCGCTCTGGGCGTAGTTCTGCTCGCCCAGCGACTTGATCAGCGACAGCTGGGTCTCGAGGAAGTCGATGTGCTCCTCGGTGTCGGTCAGGATCTCGCGCACGATTTGGCGCGAGACGAAGTCGGCGCTCGCCTCGCAAACCTTGATGGCTTCGATCTGGTCGGCGCGGCCACCCACCTCGACCTTCAGATCCGCGGCCAGGCACTCGGCCAGGGTCTCGCCGATCTTCAGCTTGTGCAGGTCCTGCAGGTTGGGCAGGCCGTCGAGGAACAGGATGCGCTTGATGAGCTTGTCGGCATGCTTCATCTCGCCGATCGACTCTTCGTAGGTGATCTTGCCGAGTTTGTAGAAGCCCCAGTTCTCGTACATCCGCGCATGCAGGAAGTACTGGTTCACCGCGGTCAGCTCATTGGTGAGGATCGCGTTCAACAGCTTGATGATGGCCTTGTCGCCCTGCATGGCGGTCTCCTGTCGAATCCGGTTCGCGCGCAACCTCACGCCCTGGGCAGGGCGAGTCAAAGCCTATGTTTGCAAGTGATTCCGCGTCCCATCCTTGGGTCGCTCGGGGCATCTATTCGGCGGCGTAGCGCAGGGCTTCCGCCGCGTCGTCGGCCATTTGCTTCATCTCGCAGACGCAGCGCGCGCACTGCGGCTTGGCTCCGCAGGCGCGGAAGATCTCGGCCGGACGGCGGGCGCCGTTCTCGATCGCCGCGCGAACCTCGCGCTCCCGGATGCCGTTGCAATTGCAGACGTACAAGCTCGCCTCCATCGACCTTCGCTATGTAGCAGATGCGAACGCCGTTGCAACTCATTTGCAACTAGCGAGCCGGCCGCCGCCCAAGGCCGCCCTGAGCGCGCGAGGCCCGGCCCGAGCACCGGGCTTCGCCACGCCGGTTGGGTGTATGCCGGTTGGGTGTATGAAGGAGGCGAGGTCCGCGAGCCGCGGATCGCCTGGTCGAGGTCTCGAGCGAGATGGACTTGGACGCCCTGCTGCTCTCACGACTGCAGTTCGCCTTCACGATCGCGTTCCACATCATCTTTCCCAGCTTCACGATCGGCCTGGCCAGCTATCTGGCCGTCCTCGAAGGTCTGTGGCTGATCACCCGCAGGGCGGTCTTCAAGACCCTCTATCTCTTCTGGCTCAGGGTCTTCGCCATCTCCTTCGGCATGGGCGTCGTGACCGGCGTTGTGATGAGCTACGAGCTCGGCTCCAACTGGAGCGTCTTCTCCGCGGCAGCGGCGCCGGTGATCGGCCCGCTGCTGGCCTTCGAGGTCCTGACCGCCTTCTTCATGGAGGCGAGCTTCCTGGGCATCATGCTGTTCGGCTGGAAGAAGGTCGGGCCCGGCCTGCATTTCGTCGCCACCTGCCTCGTGGCGGTCGGCACGCTGATCTCCGCCTTCTGGATCGTCTCGGCCAACAGCTGGATGCAGCATCCGACCGGTTTCGCCCTGACGCCGTCGGGTGGGCTTGTGGCCACCGACTGGTGGAAGGTGATCTTCTCGCCGACCTTTCCGACCCGTTTCGCTCACATGGTGTTGGCCGCCTACCTGACCACGGCGCTCGTCGTCGGCGCGGCGTCGGCATGGCGCCTGCTTCGCAATCCGGGCGAGCCGGAGGCGCGGATCGCGCTGCGCATGGCGATTGGCATCTTCGCTGTCGTCGCCCCGCTGCAGCTCGTGGCCGGGGACCTTTCGGGAAAGCTGCTCGAGAGCCTTCAGCCCGCCAAGCTCGCGGCGATCGAGGGCTTTTGGGAAACCAAGACGCGACAGGACTTTCACGTCGCCGCATGGCCCGACCGCGCCATCGCCGCCAACCGCTGGGAGCTGTCGATCCCGGGGGTCGGCAGCCTTATCACGACCGGACGCATCGACGCGGTCGTCAAGGGCCTGCGCGATTTCGAGCCTCAGGATCGGCCCCCCGCCTTCCTGGTGTTTTGGGCATTCCGAGTCATGGTCGGGCTGGGAGTCGCCATGATCGGACTGGGCGCCTGGGGCGCGTGGCTCCTCGCCCGCGGTCGGCTGGACCAGGACAGGCGCTTCCTGTTGGCCTGCGTGGCCATGGGGCCGGCGGGGTTCGCCTCGGTGATCTGTGGCTGGATCGTCGCCGAGGTCGGCCGCCAGCCCTATGTGATCTACGGCGTCCTGCGCACCGCCGATGCCGTCTCTCCCGTCGGGGCGGGCCAGGTCTCGGCCTCCCTGCTGGGCTTCCTGACGGTCTACGCCCTCATCTTCGGCGTCGGCGTGCTGTACATCCTGCGCCTGATCGCCGAGGGGCCCGCCGCGGGGGCCGAGGAGCCGATGTCGCCGGTCCAGCGCGCGCCGGGCTCGGCCCTGGCCGCCGCGCCGGGAGATGCGCCATGAGCCTGGACCTGCCGCTGATCTGGGCCGGGATCATCGCCGTCGCGGTCCTGCTCTATGTGCTGCTCGACGGCTTCGACCTCGGCGTCGGCATCCTGTTCCCCTTCGCGCGCAACCGCGCCGATCGCGACGTGATGATCGACACCATCGCGCCGGTCTGGGACGGCAACGAGACCTGGCTGGTGCTGGGCGGCGGCGGCCTGTTCGCGGCCTTCCCCAAGGCCTACGCCGCCCTCCTGCCCGCCCTCTACCTGCCGATCATCCTGATGCTGCTGGCGCTCGTCCTGCGCGGCGTCGCCTTCGAGTTTCGCGCCCGGGGCCGTGCGCGGGGGCGGCCGTTCTGGACCGCCATGTTCGCCGGCGGCTCGCTCGTCGCCACCTTCGCCCAGGGCCTGGTGCTGGGCGGGTTCATTCAGGGGATCGTGCTCAGGGATGGGGTCTTCGCCGGCGGTCCGTTCGACTGGCTGACCCCCTACTCGCTGCTGGTGGCGTTCGGCCTCGTCTGCGGCTACGCCCTGCTGGGCGCGACC
>CAMFIW010000375.1 GCA_945952355.1 uncultured Phenylobacterium sp.
CCCCAACGAGACCTCACGCGCGCAATCCCGGCAGGACCTCTACGCCCGGGTGACGCAAACCATCATCGCCGACCTGGAAGCCGGCGTCCGTCCCTGGACCAAGCCCTGGTCCGCCGAGCATCTGGCCGGACGGATCAGCCGCCCGCTCCGGTCGACCGGTGAACCCTACAGCGGCATCAACATCGTGCTGCTGTGGGCCGAGTCCGTCGCCCGAGGGTTCACCGCCCCAATCTGGATCACCTTCCGCCAAGCGCTCGCCCTCGGCGGCCATGTCCGCAAGGGTGAGCACGGTTCGACCGTCGTCTACGCCAACAAGCTCGTCCGGTCCGAGCCCGGCGATGACGGACAGGATGTCGAACGCCAGATCCCGTTCCTGAAGACCTATGCGGTGTTCAATGTCGAACAGGTCGAGGGCCTGCCGGCGCACTTCTATGCGGTGACCGAGCCTCGCCTCGATCCGGCCCAAAGGGTCGCCCACGCCGAAGCCTTCTTCGCCGAGCTGAAGGCCGACATCCGCCACGGCGGGAACCAGGCCTACTACGCCCTTGAGCCGGACTACGTGCAGGTCCCGCCCTTCGAGTGCTTCCAGGACGCCGAGGCCTATTATGCGACCCTGGCCCATGAGTGCACCCACTGGACCCGACATCCCACGCGGCTGGATCGCGATTTCGGGCGCAAGCGCTGGGGTGACGAAGGCTATGCCCGCGAGGAACTCGTGGCCGAACTGGGCGCGGCGTTCCTCTGCGCGGACCTTGGTCTGGAGCTGACCCCGCGCGAGGATCATTCCAGCTACATCGCGAGCTGGCTCGAAGTGCTTCGGAACGATAAGCGCTTCATCTTCACCGCCGCAGCCCATGCGCAACGGGCCAGCGATCTGCTCCACAGCCGACAAGCTACCGCCTAGGCGGCGCGGCCAGGCCTTCGACGAGGGCCTGGCCATTTCCGGCTTAGGCTTCGGGCTTCACTGCAGTCCGGGGCTGGGCCAGGGCGTCGGCGATCAGGCCGGCCCGGTCGGCCCGGGCGCGCTCGCAGGCCGCCATGACGTCGTAGATGGGCGGCAGATACCAGGTCCGCAGGACCTCCATGTCCGCGTCCCAGCCCTCGGTTTCCAAGAAGGCGATGGCGGCGTGATGCAATTGCAGGACCCGGCGCTCGTTGGTCTGGACGTCGTGCGCTTCGGAGGGCTGCAGCTTGGTGCGCAGGACCCCCATCGGACACTGCGCGGCGGAGGCGGCGAGATAGAGCTGGAAGAGCGCCCCCTTGCGCGAGGTCGGCCGCCGATGGGCCGCCAAGGTCTCGATCGCTCTCACCTGCGTGTAGAGCGCGCGGCTGAGCTCATCAGGGCGGACATAGTCGTCCGGAGACTCGAGCGCATCGATGAGTTCCTGGTCCGCGCCAGCTTCGTCGGGTTCGAGGGCGCGCTTCATCCGCAGAAGACTGGCGGCTTCGCACGCCAGGGCTTCGACGGGACAGGCGGTGTCGAACTTGGGGCTCGCTTCGACGGTAGGGCGGGGATCGTCATAGGCCACGGTGGGGCTCCTGTTGTGAGCCAGCGGAGTGCTGGGGGCCCAGGTGATCTCGTAGGGTGGGCGTTCGCCAAGGGGAACCGGGGACCCGTAGGCTTGCGGGTCGAGGACGGGGAGGGACGGGGGCAAGGTCCAGAGGCTGTTGAGGGCAGGATAGCCTTCGCGGCGGCGGATGTGCACGGAGGCTTCGCCGTGGCGGATTTCAAACTTCGATTGTCCGACGACCTCGCGGCCCGGTTCGACGCTTGGGCGGCCGGGCAGGGGGGGCGCTCCCCGGCCTTGCGCCGTCTGTGCGCCGAAGCGTGCGAAGGGACACCGCTCGGCGTCCGGCTCGGACCCCGGCCGGCGAAGTTGACGGTCCGGCTCGGCGAGCCCGAAGCGACCGCCCTGGCGGACGCGGCCCATGGCTTGGGTCTTACGCCGAATGGGTGGGCGGCGGCGGTCCTGAGGCGCCGGTTGACCGGCCGCTTGACCCTCCCGCCCCAGGACATGCGGTCGCTCCTCGACGTTCAGCGGGAGCTCCGAAGGATCGGGGTGAACATCAACCAGATCGCCCGGGCCCTGAACACCGCGGTGCTGGAGGGGCGCGTGCTCGACCTGGAGATCGCCGAACTCGCGGCCTTCCGGCGCGAGGTTCGGGCTCACCTGGCCGGTGTGCGCGACGGGATGGCCGGTCAACTCGCCTATTGGGACCTCGACGCATGAGCGCGTTCCGGTTTGTGGTGGGTTTCGAAGACCTATGGCGTCCGCCCGTTCGGCCGCATCCGCGGCGTTCCGAGACCGTGCTTGCCTCAGGCGGCGATGCCGCAGGCGGAGATCGCGCGCGGCTGTCCCGCGTGGTGCGGCGTGCGCCAGAAGTGATGGTCAAGGTGACGGGCAAGCTCCGCGACGCCGGCCATGTGCAAGCCCATCTCGACTATATCTCGCGACGGGGCGCGCTCGACCTCGAAGGCGCCGAGCGAGCGGTGCTGACGGGCCGTGGCGATCTTCGGGAGGTCGCGGAGGATTGGGCTGCGCTGTCCGAACTGGCCCGCCGCCGCGCCGGCGCCCCGGTCGGCGTCTCGCTGGTCCTGTCGATGCCGGCGGGCGCGGATCCCGTGATCGTGCAGGACGCTGTCCGCGCCTTCGCTGACGAGGTCTTTGGCGCGCGCTTCGACCATGTCTTCGTCCTGCATACCGACGCGCCGCACCCGCACGTTCATCTTGCGGTCTGCGCAGTGGGCGACGGCGGCGCCAAGCTCGGTCCGAAGAAGGCGGACCTCGACCAGTGGCGGCAGGTGTTCGCCAGGGCGCTGCGCGACCGCGGCGTCGAGGCGGAAGCGACGCCGCGCAGGACGCGCGGGGTCACCCTGAAGGCGGAGCGTACGCCGTTGCGCAAAATTCGAGAGCGCCATCAGGCTGGCCTTGGAGACGCCGCCTGGACGGTCCGCTCGGCCTATCAGGCAGTGGCGCGCGCGACGCTTGACCATGCGAATGTCCCAGCATGGGAACGCCGCCTCGTCGCCCGCCAGGCGAAGGTTCGAAAGCTCTACCTTGAGCAGGCACGAATCCTTCGACAGTCCCCCATTCCAGCGGATCGCGAGCTGGCCATGCGTGTCGAAGCCTTCGTCGAAGCGATGCCGCGGCTTGAGACGCGACGCTGGACCATGATCAGAGAGGTCCGTGCGGCGAAGAAGGCCCTGGTTCGCGCCCGATCCGCTGCGCCGCGGGAGCGTGAGACCCCGCGATAGGTCGCAAGCCTGGCGTCTCTCCCTGTACTGCCTAGCAAGCGCGTTCCGTCTGGGTTTTTGTGCGGGCGCGCTCTCAATCGGGTTCCTGCACCCCTGTTCTGACGACCTCGATTCCGTGCTCGCGCCGAAGGTCCTCGAGTGGCCGATCAAGCAGACCGGCGAAGTCCGACCAAGGCCACGGCTTTCTCTGTCGAAGGCAGCGCGCCACGGTGCGTGGAACAAGGATTGGCGCGACCCAAAGCGCGGTGAGGATGTCGCGCAGCGCAAGCGATCGATAGATGTCGAGGGAGTCGTAAAGGGCGTATCCGCGCAACACCGAAAATCTGCCTGTTGTGCCGAATAGGCTGGCGAGTTTCACCACGGCTTCGTCAGGTAGCGACGTGCTACAGCCAAAAACGACATGCACGGCGTCGTGGCGGTGGAAGAAGATTTGCGCCTCCGGGGAAAGGGCGTCGCCGCGTTTCAGGCCGGGATGGGCGGCATGGTATTCGGCCAGGCCTTCAGCCAAGGTCATCCGCGTGGCCTGCGCCTCGAACCTGTGCATGCGCCCCTCCTGCGGCCCCGGCTGTGCTGGCCAGAGCCACACCCCCTCGCCAGCACACCGGCGAACCATCCGAAACGCCACAGCTGTGTGCAACCGGATGATATCGCACCACGGCGATCCAGCCGATAGAGCGCGGCGCGAGCCCCGCGCGACGCGCTGGTCGCGAGTCTCAGCGTCGCCTCCACGCCGCCGGCTAGGCTACCGGCTTCAGCGCGATCTTCTTCTCGATCACGGCTGCGGCCTTCTCGGCCTTCTTCCGGCGGTTGAAGACCTTGCGCATATAGCGCTGGTCCTGCTCGGACAGCGTCTTCTCGGCCTCGACGAACTGCTCGGTCT
>CAMFIW010000376.1 GCA_945952355.1 uncultured Phenylobacterium sp.
GGCGACGGGCGTGCGGCCGATCCAGCTCTCGCTGGAGGGCACCAGTCCCAGGTTCATGCTCAAGGACCTCGCCGACGATCCGGACTTCCACGGCCTGGTGGTGATCGACATCGTCAGCGGCCTGTTCTGGAACCAGTTCGGCGGGCTTAGCGAGAGCGTGCTGCCCTACTACCACCGCGAGACCCCCTCCCAGCGGGCGGGCTTCTTCCTCTCGCTCGCGCCCGAGAACATGTTCGCCTATATCGACGACCAGACCCGGCCCAAGGAGATCTGGCGGCGCATCAACCTGCCGCTCCGCCCGGGCCAGCCCCCGCTCTTCGTCGATCCCTACAAGATCGGGATCCGGAAGTGGGACCGCAATTCCGAGATGTGGGACCGGGAGCTCAACGACGCCGCCTATCGCGAGCGCTCGACCCGCATCTGGAGCTGGGTGATGGCGCCGCCGCCGGGCGCGCCGCCGCCCGATGCGCCAAAGGTGATCGCCGAGGTCGCCGCCAACGTCGCCCGGATCCGCGCCAAGGGCGGCGACGTGGTCTTCGTCCAGCATCCCCAGGCCGGCTGGCTGCAGGATGTCGAACCGCGCGCCTTCCCGCGCGCGAAGTTCTGGGACCCGCTGATGGCCGCCGCCCGCACCCGCGGCATCCGCTGGGAGGACTATCCGGAGCTCCAGGGCTTCCGCATCCCGGAGATCTCGCACATGCATCCGCGCGACGCAGAGGTCTACACCGCCCGCCTGGCGCCCATGGTCATGGCCGCCCACGCCGAAGGTCCGCCCAAGCCCTGAGGCGCCGATGATTGCGCCACAACCCTGGCGTCGGTCCCTACGCGTCGTTATGTAGCGCGACTACATAACGATATCGGGGATCATATGACACGCGCGACCTGGCTCCTGGCTGGAACGGCCCTTCTCGTCGCCACGCCCGCCTTCGCGGCCGACAAGGACGTCTACACGCTGGGTGAGCTGGTGGTGACGGCCAAGACCGCCGCGGGGGAGACTGTCGGGGGCGCGGTGATCGATGGCGACACCCTGCAGGCCTACGACAAGCAGACGGTCGACCAGGCGCTCGCCCTGATGCCGGGGACCAACGCCTCCAATACCGGCGGCTCGCGCAATGAACGCCTGGTCTATGTCCGCGGCTTCGACCGCTTCCAGACCACCATCTCGATCGACGGCGTGCGCATCTTTCTGCCGGCCGACAACCGCATCGACTTCGCCCGCTTCCTCACCGCCGACCTGTCGGAAATCCAGGTCTCCAAGGGCTATGTCTCGGTGCTGGACGGCCCCGGCGGCCTGGGCGGCGCGATCAACCTGGTCACCGTCAAGCCGAGCGAGCCCTTCGAGGCGGAGGGCCAAGCCGCCATGACCTTCGACCGCAAGGGCGGCAAGGACGGCTACCTGTTGTCCGCCCGCATCGGCGGCAAGGTGGGGAACTTCTACTGGCAAGCGTCGGGCGCGGACAATCGCCGCGACCACTTCACCCTGTCGGACAATTTCAAGCCCACGGCGCTGGAGGACGGCGGCGTGCGCGACCACTCCAACTCCACCGACTGGCGCTACAACCTCAAGGTCGGCTGGCAGCCCAACGACACAGACGAGTACTCGATCAACTACACCAAGAGCGCCGGCCAGAAGAACGCGCCCTACAGCGTCAGCGACGCCGCCAACGCGCGATTCTGGAGCTGGCCCTACTGGAACCTGGACTCGGTCGCCTTCCTCAGCCGCACCCAGTTCGGCGACAGCATGACCCTGAAGACGCGACTCTATCGCAACGGCTTCGACAACCTGCTCTCGGCCTTCGACAGCGCCGCCCAGACCACCCAGTCCCTGCCGCGCGCCTTCAACAGCTACTACAACGACCGCGCCACCGGCGGGAACGTCGAGCTCGACTGGGCGATCAATCCGACCAGCCGGCTGAAAGGCGTCTTCTATGTCCGCCAGGACGTGCACCACGAGCACCAGGACGGCTTCACCCGCACGCCCGCCACCGGCAGCCCGTCGGTGAACAGCCTCTATCGCGAACCGATCCAGACCGACGACGAGCGCACCTATTCGGCGGCGGCAGAATATTCCACCGCCCTCAACGACCGCCTCGACCTCGTGGTCGGCGCCTCCTACGACTGGACCGACCTGCGCGAGGCCAACGACGTCAACGTCGTGGTCACCGGCTCGACCATCGCCACCAGCGTGATCAGCTTCCTGCCGGTCAATTATCCGCTGCGCGACAACCACGCGTTCAACGGCCAGGCGGCCCTGACCTGGAAGGTCTCCGACGACACCCGCCTGCACGCCAGCATTTCCGACCGCAGCCGCTTCCCGACCATCTTCGAGCGGTTCAGCTCGCGCATGGGCACGGCGATCCCCAACCCCAATGTCGATCCCGAACGCGCCACCAACTACGAGGTCGGCGGCGACACCAAGCTCGGCGCCAACACGACCCTATCCGGAGCGGTCTTCTATTCCGACGTCCGTGACGCCCTGATCCAGATCCCGGTGGTGGTCCCGGGCTTCGGCACGGTCAACCAGACCAAGAACGCCGGCGACGGGACCTATTACGGCTTCGAGGCCAGCCTCGCCCAGGCGGTCAATTCGACCTTCGACTGGGGCGGCAACCTCACCTACATCCACCGCAAGCTGACCGACCCGACCAACGCGGCCTTCCGGCCCCAGGGCGTGCCCGACTGGAAGGCCTTCGCCTACGCCAACTGGCGCCCGCTGCCCAAGCTGACCGTGCGGCCGAACCTGGAATATGCCGATCAGCGCTGGACGGTGACCACCGCGACCCCGCTCGCCTACTATAAGACCGGCAGCTATCTGCTGGTGAACCTGTCGGCCGACTACGACCTCACCGACAAGCTGCGCCTCACCGTGGCCGGCCAGAACCTGGGCGACCGCAACTACCAGCTCACCGACGGCTTCCCCGAGGCCGGCCGGACCTTCTATCTGGCCATCCGCGCCCGCTACTGAGGGGAGTTCCGATGATTCGCGCCGCCTTCGCCGCCGCCCTGGTCCTCGCCGCCACCACGCCGGCCCTGGCCCAGGAGCAGCGTCCCGCCTGCGCCCAGGTCAGCGACGCCAGCCTGCCGCCGGCCCTGGCCGGCTGGACCGGCCGCGCCCCGCTCGCCGCGGCCGTCTCCGCCGCCGACGTCGGCAAGGCGGTGCTGCCGATCGGCAAGGGCGTCGATGCGGCCCTGAAGCCCAATGGCGAGATCACTTTCCCGATCCTGCCGGCCAAGCCCGGCGGCTCGGTCAGCCATGGCGGCCTGTTCGGCATCCATGTCGAGACGGCCGGCGACTATCAGGTCTCGCTGGGTTCGGGCGCCTGGATCGAGGTGGTCCGCGACGGCGCCCTGGTGGAATCGACCGCCCACGCGCCAGGCCCGGCCTGCACCAGTCTGCGCAAGACCGTGGTCTTCCCGCTCACCCCCGGCGACTACATCCTGGAGATCACCGGCAACGGCGATCTCACCTTGCCGGTCATGGTGAGCCGCGTGGCGAAATGAGGCTGGCGGGCGTGGCGCTGGTCCTGGCCGTCGGACTGGTCGGCGCCGCCGCCGCGCCGGCCACCTTCGACTGGCGCCTGCCCGCGGGCGTCCAGCCGCCGCCGGTCCCCGGCGACAACCCGATGAGCGCGGCCAAGGTCGAGCTCGGCCGCCGCCTGTTCTACGACGCCGACCTCTCGGTCGACGGGACCCTGGCCTGCGCCTCCTGCCATGAGCAGAAGCACGCCTTCAGCGCCGGCGTCGCCCTGCATCCCGGCGTCCGCGATACGCCCGCCCGCCGGAACGCACCGGGCCTCGCCAATGTCGCCTATCTCAGCCCGCTCACCTGGGCCGATCCGGCGCAGAAGGACCTGGAGGGCCAGCTCGCCACCCCCATCCTCGGCGAACATCCGGTCGAGATGGGGATGCATGGTCAGAAGGCCGAGATCGCGCGACGGCTCGCCGCCGACCCCTGCTACCGCACCCTTTTCGCCGCCGCCTTCCCGGAACGACGCGGCGAGGTAAGCCTCGACACCGCCGGCCGCGCGTTGGCCGCCTTCGAGCGTACCCTGCTGTCCTGGAATTCGCCCTATGACCGCTACGGTCGCGGCGACTCGGCGGCCTTGTCCGACGAGGCGAGGGCAGGGGAAGCGG
>CAMFIW010000377.1 GCA_945952355.1 uncultured Phenylobacterium sp.
CCCAGGTGCAGGTGCAGAACAAGCTGCAGACCGCCACCGCGCTCCTGCCCCAGGAAGTCCAGCAGCAGGGGCTCAGCGTGGTGAAGTCGACCCGCAACTTCCTGATGGTGGTCGGCCTCTATTCCGAGGACAACAAGGCCTCCAACTCCGACCTCGCCGACTATATCGCGACCAATCTTCAGGACCCGATCAGCCGGGTCGACGGGGTCGGCGACGTCCAGCTGTTCGGCGCCCAGTACGCGATGCGCATCTGGCTGGACCCCGACAAGCTCACCTCCTACAGCCTGACCCCGGCCGACGTGATCGCCGCCATCAAGGCCCAGAACGCCCAGGTTTCGGCCGGCCAGCTCGGCGGCACGCCCGCCCTGCCCGGCACGGTGCTGAACGCCACGATCAGCGCCCAGGCCCGGCTGCAGACCGCCGACCAGTTCAAGCAGATCATCCTCAAGACCACCGGAGACGGCACCCACGTCTATCTGAGCGACGTCGCGCGGGTAGAACTCGGCGCCGAGAACTACAACTCGCTCGCCAAGTACAACGGCCAATCCGCGGCCGGCCTGGCCATCAAGCTCGCCCCCGGCGGCAATGCGCTGAATACCGCGAAGCTGGTCAAGGAGCGGGTGGCGGAGCTGTCCAAGACCTTCCCGCAGGGGATCAAGTACGTGATCCCGGTCGACTCCACGCCCTTCGTGCAGCAGTCGATCGAGGAGGTGGTCAAGACCCTGGCCGAGGCCGTGGTCCTGGTCTTCCTGGTGATGTTCCTGTTCCTGCAGAACTGGCGCGCCACGCTGATCCCGACCATCGCCGTGCCGGTGGTGCTGCTGGGCACCTTCGGGATCCTCGCGGCCTTCGGCTTCTCCATCAACACCCTGACCATGTTCGGCCTGGTCCTGGCGATCGGCCTGCTGGTCGACGACGCCATCGTCGTGGTCGAGAACGTCGAGCGGATCATGGAGGAGGAAGGGCTGTCGCCCCGCGACGCCACGCGCAAGTCGATGGGCGAGATCACCGGGGCGCTGATCGGCATCGCGGTCGTCCTGGCGGCCGTCTTCGTGCCGATGGGCTTCTTCGGCGGATCCCAGGGCGTCATCTACCGCCAGTTCTCGGTCACGCTGGTGTCGGCCATGGGGCTGTCGGTCCTGGTCGCCCTGGTGCTGACCCCGGCCCTTTGCGCCACCCTGCTGAAGCCCAAGGCGCCCGGCGAGCACATCCAGAAGCGCGGCTTCTTCGGCTGGTTCAACCGCAACTTCGACCACGCCTCGGCCCGCTACCAGGTCCAGGTCGGCAAGATCCTCGGCAAGGGCGGGCGATGGATGGCGATCTACGCCGCCATCGTCGTGGTCATGGCCCTGCTGTTCATCCGCCTGCCCACCGCCTTCCTGCCGGAAGAGGATCAGGGCACGGTCTACACCCTCGTCCAGCTGCCGCCCGGCGCCACCGAGGAACGCACCCAGAAGGTCCTGAAGCAGGTCGCCGACCACTACCTGGCGGACCACGCCGTGAAGTCTGTCTTCACCGTCTCGGGCTTCAGCTTCGCCGGCGCCGGTCAGAACGCCGGCCTGGCCTTCGTGCGGTTGAAGGACTTCGACGAACGCCACGCCACCGACCTCAAGGCCCCCGCCGTCGCCCAGCGCGCCATGCAGGCGTTCGGCCAGATCCGCGACGCCCAGGTGTTCGCCGTCGTCCCGCCGGCCGTGCCGGAACTGGGCAACTCCTCCGGCTTCGACCTTCAGCTCCAGGACACCGGCGGCGTCGGCCATGAGGCCCTGATGGCGGCCCGCGGCCAGCTCCTCGGCATGGCCGGCGCGGAGAAGGGCGTCACGGGCGTCCGCCCGAACGGCCAGGACGACACGCCCCAGCTGATCATCGATGTCGACCAGGCCAAGGCCGGCGCCATGGGCCTGACCACCGCGGACATCAACGCGGCGCTCAGCACCGCGCTGGGCGGCTCGTATGTGAACGACTTCGTCGACCGCGGCCGGGTCAAGAAAGTGTTCGTCCAGGCCGACGCGCCCTTCCGGATGAAGCCGGAGGACCTCGACCGCTGGTACGTGCGGAACGGCCAGGGCCAGATGGTTCCGTTCTCAGCCTTCGCCACCAGCCACTGGATCATCGGCTCGCCGCGGCTGGAGCGCTACAACGGCCTGAGCTCGGTCAACATCCAGGGCATGCCCGCCCCCGGCAAGAGCTCGGGCGAGGCCATGGCGACCATGGAGCGTTTGGTCGCCAAGCTGCCCCCCGGCATCGGTTACGAATGGACCGGCCTGTCGCTGCAGGAACGCGAGTCCGGCGCCCAGGCGCCGGCCCTCTACGCCCTATCGATCGTAGTGGTCTTCCTGCTGCTGGCGGCCCTCTACGAGAGCTGGTCGATCCCGCTGTCGGTGATCCTGGTGATCCCCCTGGGCGTGGTCGGCGCCGTGCTGGCCACCACCGTGCGCGGCCTCTCCAACGACATCTACTTCCAGGTCGGACTGCTCACGACCATGGGCCTAGCTTCGAAGAACGCCATTCTGATTGTCGAGTTCGCCAAGGAACGGCAGGAGGCCGGGCTCAGCCTGGTCGAAGCCGCTATCGAAGCGGTCCGCATCCGCCTACGGCCGATCCTGATGACCTCGCTGGCCTTCATCTTCGGGGTCATGCCGCTGGCCATCGCGAACGGTCCGGGCTCGGGCAGCCAGCACGCCATCGGCACCGGCGTCATCGGCGGCATGATTTCGGCCGTGGCGCTGGCCATCTTCTTCGTGCCGCTCTTCTTCGTGCTGGTGCAGACCTACCTCGGCAAGAAGCCCAAGCCGTCCCCGGCCAGCCCCAGCGAGGCCCTCTGATGCTGCGTCTCCTCGGAACCCTGCTGGCGACCACGGCGCTCGCCGGATGCACCCTGGCGCCCAGCTACAAGCGCCCCGCCCTGCCGGTCGCCCAGGCCTGGCCGACCCCGACCGCCACGGCCGCCGTGCCCGCCGGAGACCTCGCCTGGCGTGATGTCTTCCAGGACCCGCGCTTGCAGGGCGTGATCGACCTGGCCTTGGCCCAGAACCGCGACCTGCGGGTGGCGGTGAGCAATATCGAGCTCGCGCGCGCCAAGTACCGGGTCCAGCGCGCCGACCTGTTGCCCGCGATCAACGCCGTCGGCGCGGAAAGCCAGACCCACACGCCGCGATCGACCTCCCAGACCGGCGCCGCCGTGACCGGCGAGCAGTACAGCGCGACGGTGGGCTTCTCCGCCTATGAGCTCGACTTGTTCGGCCGGGTGCGAAGCCTCAACGCCGCCGCCCTGCAATCCTTCTTCGCCAGCGAGGAGAACCGTCGCGCGGTCCAGATCAGCCTGATCGCCGAAGTCGCCGCCGACTATCTGACTCTGGCTGCGGACCAGGACCTGCTGAAGGTCACCCAGGACACTTTGAAGAGCCGGGAAGACGACTTCGCCCTCACCCGCAAGCGCTTCGACATCGGCGCCATCTCCGGCCTCGATCTCAGCCAGGCCCAGACCCTGGTCGAGCAGGCGCGTAGCGACGCCGCCACGGCCACCGCCCGCGTGGCCCAGGACCGCAACGCCCTGCAGTTGGTGGTCGGCGCGACCGTGCCTGAGGCGCTGTTGCCCAACGGCGACATCACGGGCGTGAAACTGCTGGCCGACCTCCAGCCCGGCTTGCCGTCCGACGTCCTGACCCGCCGTCCCGACGTGCTGTCGGCCGAGCACGGCCTCGAGGCCCAGAACGCCAATATCGGCGCGGCGCGCGCGGCCTTCTTCCCGCGCATCAGCCTAACCGCCTCGACCGGCGCGGCCAGCACGGACCTGAACAGCCTGTTCAACGCGGGCACGGGCGCCTGGAGCTTCACGCCCCAGATCGTCCTGCCGCTGTTCAACGGCGGGGCCAACATCGCCAACCTCAAGGGGGCCAAGGCCAGTCGCGACATCGCGCTCGCCCAGTACGAGAAGGCGATCCAGACGGCGTTCCGTGAGGTGGCCGACGCGTTGGCCGTGCGCGCGACCGTCCGCGATCGCGTCGAGGCTCAGCAGCGCCTGGTGGCCGCCGCGACCGAGACCCAGCGCTTGACCCAGGCGCGATACGATCGGGGCGTGGACAGCTACCTCAACCTACTCGACGCCCAGCGGACGCTGTATGGCGC
>CAMFIW010000378.1 GCA_945952355.1 uncultured Phenylobacterium sp.
CCTGCATGCTCGCCAGGGATCAGGGCGTGACAAGCGCCTTCGAGACCAGCTCCCGGATGCGGCCCGACCGGATCGTCGAGCTTTCCATCTGCCCCATGCCGGACGGCGGGGTCGCCGTAGTGCTCAACGACATCACCGACAGGCGGCGAGCGGAGGAGGCGCGCGAACTCCTGATCCGCGAGGTCGATCATCGCGCCCGCAACATGCTGAGCGTCGTCCAGTCAATAATCCAGCTGACGCCAGCGCCCAGCCTGCCCGCCTACAAGGAGATGGTCCTGGGGCGTGTCGCCGCCCTGGCCCGGGCCCAGTCCATGCTGGCCCACAGCCGCTGGGAGGGCGCTTCGCTCGACAAAGTCGTGCGCGATGGCCTGGCCGCGGTGGGGCGGCCCGAGGCCTGCGAGGTGGCGGGACCGGAGATCGCGCTGGGGCCCGATCAGGTGCAATCGGTCTCTATGATCGTCCACGAGCTGGCCACCAACGCGCGCAAGCACGGGGCCTTCAGCGTCGAGACCGGCCGGGTATCGGTGAGCTGGGCCGCGCGCCACGGTGATGGCCTGCACCTTGTGTGGGCGGAGCGCGGCGGTCCGCCCTGCGTCGCCCCGGCGCGGCGTGGTTTCGGTTCGCGCCTGATCCATGACCTGGCTCGCCAGCTCGGAGGCGAGGCGCATTTCCATTGGCGACCGGAGGGGCTGGAGGTCGAGCTCGCAGCGCCTTTGCCGCCGCCGCGCGAGGCCTGAGCCTCAGGCCGTCCCGCAGACCGCGTCGATTTCGTCGGGCCGCAGACCCGCGGCTTCGAGCACCTCGCGCGTGTGCTCGCCGAGCTTGGGCGCCGGGCGGCCGACCTTCGGCGCGCCCTCGGGGAAGCGGGCCGGCGCCGCGACCGCCCGGAAGCTGCCGCCCCAGCCGTCCTGCACCGTCTCGAAGCAGCCGGCGAGTTTCGCCATCTCCGAGTCCGCCAGTTCCCCAAGCGTCGCCATGGGCGCCCAGGCCAGATCGCAGTCGGTCAGCCTCTGGCCGGCCTCTTCCAGGGTCATCGCGGCGAAGCCCTCGTCGATGATGGCGCGGACCTCGCGGATGATCTCCAGATCGTCCGTCGGGAACTGATAGCGCTCGTCGGCCAGGATCTCGGGCCGGTCCACCGCGATCATCATGTTGGTGAAGCAGTCCACCGAGCGCGGCACGATCACCACGTAGCGGCCATCGCCCGTGCGGAAGAAACCGGAGATCGCGCTCGGCCGGTCGTCCCGTGGCTGCGCGGTGACCACCTGGCCGTAGCGCAGCTGCAGCGACAGGTCCCAGCCGATCGCATAGGCGCCGGCGCGGATCAGGCTCGCCTCCACCAGACGGCCCTTGCCGGTGGCGTGGCGCTCATGCAGCGCCGCCAGGGTGGCCGAGAGCGTCGCCAAAGCGGTCGTGTGGTCGCCGAAGCCTGGGCGTGACGGGAAGGGTTCCTGGTCCGGCGGAATGGTCGCCCGCGCCGCGCCGGTGCGGCTCCAGAAGGCGGTGATGTCGAAGGCGGGGTTGTCGACCTCGGGCCCCTGTAGGCCATAGCCGGTGACCATGGAATAGATCAGCCGCGGCGCCTCGACCTTCACGGTCTCATAGTCGAGGCCGAGTTTGCGCAGCCGGCCCGGCCGCAGGTTGGTGACGAAGATGTCGGCCTGCTTCAGCAGGGTCAGCATGGCCGCGCGACCTTCCGGCTTGCGCAGGTCCAGCACCACGCCCTTCTTGCCGCGGTTCTCCATGGCGAAGATCGGATTGCCCGGGATCTGGGCGGTATCGGGATAGAAGGTGCGAATCGCGTCGCCGTCGGGGCTCTCGACCTTCACGACGGCGGCGCCCCAGTCGGCCATCACCCCGGCGCAGCCGGGTCCCGCGATCCAGGTCGCCATCTCCACGACCTTCAGACCTTCCAGCAGCATTCGCGGATCTCCCTACGCACGACGTACCCAAGCAAAGCACGTCGGCCGTGCGCGCCGCAATCTGCGCAAACCGAATGCCGGACGGCGATTGCGGTCTTGTGCCTGCCGTCGCGGCAGTCGAAAATCATACCGTTGATAAGAGGCCGGGCCGCCGGCGTGGGAGTGAGACCATGGAACTGAAGCCCGGATTGCGTCTGAAGAGCGCCGTTTGCGACACGGAGGTCGTCGTCGTGCGCCCGGCGCCGGGCGATGTCGCCCTCGAATGCGGCGGTCAGCCGATGGTCGCGGCCACTGCCGCCAAGCCGGAAGGCCTCAGCCTGTCGCCGGATCACAGCGGCGGGACCCAGATGGGCAAGCGCTACGCCGACGACGCGCTCGGCCTCGAAGTACTGTGCGTGAAGCCGGGCGCCGGCTCCCTGTCTGTGGGCGGCGAGGTGCTGGGCCTGAAGGACGCCAAGAAGCTGCCGGCCTCGGACTGAGGCCATGCAGACCACCCTTCTCCTGGACATGGCGGCGGACGCCGCGCCCGACCGGCTGGCGGTCGGGGCGGCCGCCGACGGCCTGACCTTCGACGAGATGCGCAACCGCGCGCGCGCCGGCGCCGCCTGGCTGGCGGGCTTTGGCGGCGAGACGGTCGTCTTCGTCGGCCTGAACAGCCCGGCCCTGCCGATCGCCGTCTTCGCGGCCGGCCTGCTCGGCCATCCGTTTGCGCCGCTGAACTACCGCCTGTCCGACACGGACCTGAACAAGCTGCTGGCCCGGACCTCGCCCTCGGTGGCTATCGTCGACGACGATATCGTCGGCCGCCTGCAGCCGACGGCCGGTGTGGCGGTCGTGGCGCGCTCGGCCTTTGACGCCGCCTGCCTCGACCCCACCCACCGCGAGGCCGAACTACCCTATGTCGACCCGGACATCGGCGTCCTGCTGTTCACCAGCGGCACGACCGGCGAGCCCAAGGCCGCGATCCTGCGCCACCGCAACCTGACCTCCTACGTCATCTCGACGGTGGAGTTCCTGGCGTCCGACGAGGACGAGGCGGCGCTGGTCAGCGTGCCCGCCTACCATATCGCCGGCATCTCGGCGGTGCTGACCGGCGTGTATGGCGGCCGGCGCACCGTCCACCTGCCGACCTTCACGCCGGAAGGCTGGGTCGAGCTGGCGGCGGCCGAGAAGGTCACCCACGCCATGCTGGTGCCGACCATGCTGGGCCGCATCCTCGACATCCTCGAGGCCCGCGGCGAAAGCCTGCCGGCCCTGCGCGCCCTGTCCTACGGCGGCGGCCGGATGCCCCAGCCGGTGATCGAGCGCGCCATGCGCCTCCTGCCGCAGGTCGCCTTCGTCAACGCCTATGGCCTCACCGAGACCAGCTCGACCATCGCCATGCTCGGCCCCGACGATCACCGCGAGGCGATGAGTTCGACCGACGAGGCGGTGAGAAAGCGTCTGGGTTCGGTCGGCCGGCCCCTGCCGTCGCTGGAGGTCGAGATCCGTGGCCCGGGCGGCGAGGTCCTTCCGCCCAACCGCTCCGGCGAGATCTATGTCCGCGGCGAGCAGGTCAGCGGCGAGTACGCGCACAAGAAGGCCATCCAGGACGACGGCTGGTTCGCCACCAACGATGGCGGCTGGATGGACGAGGACGGCTATCTCTTCGTCGAGGGCCGCCTGGACGACGTGATCGTCCGCGGCGGCGAGAACATCTCGCCCGGCGAGATCGAGGACGTGCTGCGCACTCATTCCAAGGTCACCGACGTGGCGGTCCTCGGCGTGCCGCACGACGACTGGGGCGAGCAGGTCGCCGCGGTGGTGGTCACCTCCGAGCCGGTCTCGACCGACGAACTGGCGTCCCTGGTGAAGGGCCAGCTCCGCTCGACCAAGACGCCGGAGCTGTGGGTCTTCCGCGAGGCGCTGCCCTACAACGAGACCGGCAAGCTCCTGCGTCGGCAACTTCGCGCGGAGCTGTCGGCGCCCCAGGCGGCGGCCTGACCCGACGTGGAGGCCTCGGCTTCCGCCATGGAGGGGCTGCTGACCCTTGGCGGGGCTGGCGTCGCGATCCAAGACGCGAGCGAGAAGCCGGCCGATGGCCCGGGCGTGCTGGCGATCGGCGTGGATCGCGCGGGGACCTTGCTGGCGCATTCATCGGCGCGGTTCGACATCTGTCTCTTATACACATCTGACGCTGCCGACGATATGCAGTGTGTAG
>CAMFIW010000379.1 GCA_945952355.1 uncultured Phenylobacterium sp.
GAGCGAGGCCGATATCGGCAAGTGCCCCGACCTCGGCCGCCTCGCGGCGCTGATCGAGACGCGGACCTTCTTGCCGGACCGCGGGCCTTCGGCCCGCCTCATGAGCGAGCCGGAGGCCCGCAGTCCGGCAAGACGCGACGTGCGGACCGTGGTGCGCCGCCATCTCGCTCAGGCGCTCTATCTCGACGAGGCGCAGCTCGACGAGCGGGCGGGCTTTGCTGATCTCGGCCTCGATTCCATCCTCGCCGTCGAGCTGACCAAGAGCCTCAACGACGAGCTCGGCACGCAGCTCCAGGCGACGCGGCTCTACGACCACGCCAACGTGGTCGAGCTGGCGGCCCATCTGGAGGAGAGCCTGGCGCAGCCGGCCGAGGCGCCGTCGGCCGATCCCGTATCGTCGCCCGGCGTGGCGTTCCTGATGGAACAGCTCGCCGCGATCGGCGCCACCGGGCTGAGCGCCCGCACGCCGCCCGCCGCGACCGGCCTGCACCCCGCCCAGGCCAAGGCGACCCGGTTCGACGTCCAGGGCGCGGCCACCATCGCCACGGGCGCGAAGTTCGGCCTGCGCTTCGTCAGCAAGCTGACGGACCCTGCGAGCTACACCCTGATCAAGGCCGGTTCGATCACTTCGGGCAGCCTTGACCAGAGCCTACTGGGCTCCACGCCCTGGCTCTACAAGGCGACCCTGCGCGCGGATGCGCCGACCAGCTCGATCATCGCCGACGTCCGTCGCCGCACGGCCTCCGAAGCTGGACTGAATTCCGCGGAGGCCTCGGCCTTCGACGCCGTCTTCGCCAATTTCGACCGCGACTCGGCCGTTCGTGACGCCCTGTTGTCCAAGACCGACGAGGCGGGATTCGCCGCCCTCTACGACCAGCTTCTGCCCGACCATTCCGGGGGACTCTTCCAGACCATGGCCCAGGCGGCGACGGCGGCCGGCCGCGCCCTCGACGACGGCGACGGCAGGATGCCGATGAGCCAGCCGCGCGCCTGGACCCAGGAGATCGCCTTCATGACGAAGCGGGACGCCGGCCGGGGCTCCAGCTACGACTCGACCGGTTTCGGCGTCGCCGGCGGGATCGAGACCGCCGCCGGCGACCTGGGCGTGCTCGGCGTTCAAGCCAATTTCGTCACGGTGAATGTGGACGAGAAGGGCTCGGCGGCCGCGGAATCCCTCGACGGATCGGCCTTCGCGGCGGGCGTCTACTGGCGGGCCCAGAGCGGCCCCCTGCGCGCGGCGGTCGGCGGGACAGGCGGCTATGCCTGGATGAAGTCCGAGCGCGCCGTGGTCGACCAGGCCGCGGGCCTCAATCGAACCTCCAAGTCCGACTGGAGCGGCTGGACGGCCGCGATGCACGGTAGCCTGAGCTGGCAGGTGGGGTCGGACAAGCTCTACGCCCGGCCCCAGGTGACGGCCGACTATTTCTGGTTCCGTGAGGACGGCCGCGCGGAGCGCGGCGGCGGCGCGGCGATCGACCTTGCCATCGGCAAGCGGACCAGCTCGGAACTCGACGCCTTCGTCGGCGTCGCCATCGGCGCACAGTGGGGTGAGGAGAGCGCCCTCACCTGGACGCCCGAGGTGACGATCGGCTGGCGTGGAGCAGCCGGCGACGGGGCGGGTGTCACGACCGCCCGCTTCGTCGCCGGTGGGCCGGCCTTTCAAGTGGCCGCGCCGGACATGGAGGGCGGCGGCGGCGTGGTTCGGCTCGCCCTGCGCGGACAGGGCGAATACTTCGACGTCGCCATGGAAGCCGGCGCCGAACAGCGGGACGGCTTCGAGGCCTATGACGCCCGCCTCGTCGCCCGCCTGACCTTCTGACGCCGCCGCCATGGGCGCGGCGGATCTGATCGTCGGGATCGCCGCCGTCCTGGCGGGGTTGGCCAGCCTCGTGCGGCAGGGCGTCCGGATGCGCGCTCGCTGGCGGCTCTGGGCGGCCGCGGGCGTTGAGACGGCCGTACTCGCCACGGTCGCCGCCCTGGCGGCCTTCCGCCACTCCGCCCTGCTTGACACGCCCCTCGGCGTGGTCGCCGCCTTCAGCGCCTGGGAGTTGACGCTGTGCTCTTTGGGCCTCTGGTGCGTGGCGCGGCGGAGATCGTGCCGGTGGGGGTAGGGCGACGGGTCGGGACGAGAGCTTTCCTTCTCCAAGGCGGGAGAACGCGGCCCTGCGGACCAGGGCCGGATGAAGAGTCATGGAGACCTCCCGCCGAAGCCCACACTTGGCCGCAAAGAACGCGGAGGCCGGCCTTGGCCTCGACATCCCCGCGCACCGATCTCCGCGGTTCGAGTCTCTTGAGGCGTATAGACCCATCAACCGCAGGGCGTTCACCCGACATTTCCTCCCGCAGAGGGGAGGAACGATGCGGGCCCGGATCGATTTGCCCTAGGACAGCAGGTCCTTGCGCACCGCGGGCGCCGTGGGCGCGACCATCGGCTTGCGCCGGCTGATCAGGAACAGCCCTGTCTCCGCCCGCCAGTTCTCTATCGCCCGGCTGGGGTCGATCGCTCGTGCAGGCTTGCCGTCGGCCAGCGCGGCGCAGGAATCGATCCGCAGGTCGAGGTCCTCGCAGAGCGCGATGAAGTCGTGCAGCGTGCAAAGGTGGATGTTCGCCGTCGCCCACCAGGGGTCGGGCAGGGCGCGGGTCTCCGGCATCCGCCCCTGCGCCAGCAACGCCCAGCGCACCCGCCAGTGACCGAAGTTCGGCACCGAGACGACGGCCCGGTCGGCGATCCGCAGGAGTTCCGACAGCACATGGCGCGGGTCGCGCATCTGCTGCAGGGTCTTGGACAGGACCGCGTAGTCGAAGGCCTGGGTCGGGAAGTGGTCGAGGTCACGGTCGCCATCGCCCTGTACAACGGCCAGGCCTCGCGCCAGGCATGCCGAGACGCCCTCGGTCGAGATTTCCAAGCCCTGGCCGTCGCAATTCTTCTCTCGCGTCAGCAGTTCCAGAAGTTCGCCCTCGCCGCAGCCGACCTCCAGCACGCGGCTGTTGGGCCGCACGAGCCGCAGGATCTCGGCGAAGTCCTCGCGCAACTCCGCGCTCACGCCAGGCCCCGCTTCTCGGCTTGCGCCGCCAGGAATCCGCGTAGAGCTGAATCGAAGGCGGGCTCCTCCAGGAAGAAGGCGTCGTGGCCCTTGTCAGTGGTGATTTCGGCGAAGCTGGCGCGGCAACCCGCAGCGTTCAGCGCACGGACGATATCGCGGCTCTCGGCGGTCGAGTAGAGCCAGTCCGACGAGAAGGACAGCACGCAGAAGCGCACGTGCCGCGCGCCGCGGAAGGCCTCGGCCAGCACGCCGCCATAGCTCGCCGCCAGGTCGAAATAGTCCAGCGCGCGGGTGATGTAGAGGTAGGAGTTGGCGTCGAACCGGTCGACGAAGCTGGCGCCCTGGTGGCGTAGGTAGCTCTCCACCTGGAAGTCGGCGTCGAAGCCCCAGCTCAGACCGTCGCGCTGCAGCTCGCGGCCGAACTTCCGCTGCAGGGCGGCTTCCGACAGATAGGTGATGTGCGCCGCCATCCTCGCCACGGCCAGCCCCTTTTCCGGGCGTACGCCCGCGAGCTGGTAGCCGCCGCCGCGCCAATCGGGGTCGGCCATGATCGCCTGGCGTCCCACCTCGTGGTAGGCGATGTTTTGGGCCGAGTGGCGCGGCGCCGCGGCGATGCAGATCGCCGAGAATAGCTTCTGCGGATAGTCCGCCGCCCATTGCAGCACCTGCATGCCGCCCATGGAGCCGCCGACCACGGCGAACAGGCTGTCGATCCCCATGGCTTCGATCAGCATGGCCTGGGCGCGCACCATGTCGGCGATGGTGATCATCGGGAAGCTGAGGCCATAGGGCTGGCCCGTCGCCGGGTTCAGCGAGGCCGGGCCGGAGGAGCCCATGCAGCCGCCGATCACATTGGTGCAGATGATGAAGTAGCGGTCGGGATCCAACGGCAGGCCCGCGCCCACAACCTGCTCCCACCAGCCGGGCTTGCCGGTGATCGGGTGGGTCGAGGCCAGGTGTTGGTCGCCGGTGAGCGCATGACAGACCAGGACCGCGTTCGACTTCTCCGCGTTCAGTCGGCCATAGGTCTTGTAGGCGATTTCCAGGGGACCGAAGGTCGCGCCGGAGTCCA
>CAMFIW010000380.1 GCA_945952355.1 uncultured Phenylobacterium sp.
GGGGCCGGGCCGCCCCCCCCCCCCCCCCGGGCGGCGGCGGCCCGCGCCCCCTCCGGCGGCAACCTCCAGCCCTGGCGTGTCTATGCCCTGGCCGGCCAGGCCCTGGCCGACCTGAAGGCCAAGGTGGCGGCCAATCCGATGGGCGAGGCCCCGGAATACGACGTCTATCCGCCCAATCTCTGGGATCCCTTCCGCACGCGCCGCTTCGTCAACGGCGAGGACCTCTACAACTCGATCGGCATTCCGCGGGAGGACAAGCCCGCCCGCCTGCGCCAACTCGCCCGCAACGGCGAACTGTTCGGCGCGCCCGTCGGCCTGTTCTTCTGCCTCGACCGCAAGCTCGGGCCACCGCAATGGTCGGACCTCGGCATGTACATGCAGACCGTCATGCTGCTGGCCACCGAGCGCGGCCTGGACACCTGCGCCCAGGAATACTGGGCCCGTTATCCCAAGACCCTCGCCGAGGTTCTGGGCTTCCCGGACGATCACATGATCTTCTCCGGCATGGCGCTCGGCTGGCGCGACGAGACCCACCCGATCAACGGCTGGCGTTCGGCGCGCGACCCGTTCGACACCTGGGCCGAGATGAGGGGCTGGGATTGAGCCGTACGCATCGGCGTGCCAATTTTCCCACTTGGTTTTGAGCATGGGAAGAAGGATGGCGGGAACATTCATATTCCCTAGAGCGCGGTTGCCCCTGATCCTTGCGGCGTGCCTATCTTGCCTTGGCACCACGCCCACCTGGGCCGCCGAGCTAGGCCAGATCCTGAAGGCCACTAGCACCGAGCAGGACTGGCTGGACCGAAAAATTGAGAATGCCCAATGGGCCTACTGGTGGGCACTGGCCAGTACTTGCGACAGTACGGTAAGAGCGAAGAAGCTAAACGAACTTAGAGACCGGCTATCCAGAATTGAGCAGGCCTATCGTAGCCGGTTTGGCAAGGATGTGCCCGACACGCTTGTGATCATTGAAAGCTCGTGCGTCAGAGGGTTCACACAGCAGATGGCCTCTCTTCGACGCAATATCGAGGAGGCCGAGACTTATCTGGGAATTGTAGTCAACGACGGTTTGACACGTTAGCTCAACCGACCTCGGAGACCCCCGCACCGCCGTCCTCGTCGCCCCAGGCGATGCGCTTGCCGTCGGCGGTCATGGCCAGCGCGCTGATCGCCGCGCCCTTCTCGGCCTTCAGCATGTCGATCTTCTGAGTGGTCAGGTCGCAGACCCAGACCCGGCCGTCGTCGAGGCCGGCGGCCACCTTGTTCCCGGAGGTGGCGGCGGCGACGCGGGCCACCATCGCGGCCTGGTCGAAGCCGATCTCGGCCGCCTGCTTGCCCAGCGGCCCGGCCGGGCCGGCGAACGGCCAGATCACCACGCCGTTGGCGCCCGAGGTCGCCAGCATGGCGCCCTTCGACAGGAAGGCCAGGCTCTTCACCTTGGCCGGATAGCCGCCCATCCGCAGGTTCTTGTCGTCGGCGACCCGCCAGCCATGCAGCTGGTTCTCCTGCATGGCGCTCATCAGGAACTTGCCGTCCGGGCTCCACACCACGCCCACATGGCTGCCGGCCCATTTCAGCACCTGTGCCTTCTGCTCGGCGATGCGGGCGTACCAGAGCCAAGCCCCGCCATAGGTCGCCACCGCGATCCGCCGCCCCTTGGGATCGAAGGCCACGTCGGACACCGACTTCTCGTGGGTGAAGGTCCGCGCGAAGGCCGGATCGCTGAGGTCGCGCACCTGCAGGTCGCGCCCGGCCCCGAAGGCGACCAGCTTCGATTCAGCGCTGGCGGCGACCGCCTCGATCCAGCGGCCGGGGATCTTGGCCATTTCCTGGGCGCCCGACGCCTGGCTCCAGACCAGCCGCCCATCGTCGCCGCCGGTGATCAGCCCGCCGCCCAGCGGGTGGGCCACCGCCGAGAGCACGGCCCCGTCATGGGCCTCGACCACTTCGCCGCCCTCGAATCGGACGGTTCCGTCGCCGAGCGCGAAACTGGCTTTGCCCGCCCGATCGAACAGGGCGGCGGTCACGAAGGCGTCGAAGGCGTAGGTCATCCCCTCCCATAGCGAGGGATCGGCCGGACCGGAACGGGCCGCGCGCGAAAACCCGTCACGGGGGCGCTTTCGGCGATTCCGCTCCGCGAACACCGGTCTGCGCAGGAGGCCGCGAATTCACCATGAGGACGTCGCGGAAGGGCGCCCGCGCATTTGCCGACCCCGCGCGCCAGGTTTGGGGCTTTACAATCGCGATTTCGTCGGCGATGGGTGTCGCCGAGTTCAGATGGGCGCCCAGGCGCGCGCCCTCAAGGGAAGGAATCTCATATGGGTGCGAAGCTGGGCGGCGGGGGCGGCGGCAAGTTCGACCTCGGCCAGAACAGCGACATCAACGTCACGCCCTTCGTGGACGTGATGCTGGTGCTCCTCATCATCTTCATGGTCGCCATTCCGGCCGCCACCGTGTCGATCAAGCTCGACCTGCCGCCGGCGATCCCGCCGCCGCCTGGCGCGAAGATCGAAGAGCCCACCCTGATCAATATCCAGGCGGGCGGCGGCATCTTCATCGGCGACATCCCGACCTCGGTCGCGACCCTGCCGGCGGACCTGGCCCGGAAGCTGAACAAGCCGGACCCGACCCAGGAGCGCGTCTATATCCGCGCCGACCGTCAGGTCCGCTACGGGGACTTCATGACCGTCATGAACACCCTGCAGGGCAATGGCTACTTCCAGGTCGCCCTGATCAACGAAGAGCTCTAAGCGCTTCGGACAAGGTTCGAGAAGGCCCGCCCGGGGAGACCCTGGCGGGCTTTTTCATGCCCACTCGAAATCAGTTTACATTCGTAGTTTACAGGCGCAGGCTCCAAAACTACGTCCGTAAACTCATGGAGCGCGAGATGGGACTGAAACTATCGGCCAGCGGCGGCGGGCGATTCCGCCTGGGACAAAACAGCGACATCAACGTCACCCCGTTCGTCGATGTGATGCTGGTCCTGCTGATCATCTTCATGGTCGCCCTGCCCGCGCCGGTGACCGAGTTGCCGCTCAACCTGCCGCCCGCCAAGGCGCCGGCCGGGCCGGTCGATCCGCCGACCATCATCAACATCCAGACCGGCGGCGGCCTCTTCATCGGCGAACGCGCCACCAGCCTCGACCGGCTGGGCGCGGACCTGGCCCGCGAGATCAAGACGCCCCGACCGACCGAGGAACAGATCTATGTCCGCGCCGACCGCAAGGTCCGCTACAGCCAGTTCATGGCGGTCATGGACACCCTCCACGCCGCCGGCTTCCTGAAAGTCGGCCTGGTGAACGAGGAGCTTTAGGCCGCGCAGGCCTCGAAGCCGGCTTTCAGGGCGGCCTCGTCGAGATTGCGGCCGATGAAGACCATCCGCGAGAACCGCGGTTCGTCGGCCCGCCAGTCGCGCTGGAAGTCGCCTTCGAGGATCATGTGCACGGCCTGGAACACCAGGCGACGGTTCTCGCCGGCGACGTCGAGGATGCCCTTGGCCCGCAGGATGTCGGGGCCCTGGGCCTGCAGCACGTCGTTCAGCCAGGCGGTCACCTTGGCGCCGTTCAGCGGCTTGTCGAAGGTGAGCGAGATGCCGCGGATGCCGGCTTCGGCCGCGTGATCGTGGTGATGGTGATCATGGTCATGATGATCGTGATCGTGGTGATCATGGTCGTGCTCGCAGTTCTCGTCGTGCACATGGCCCGGCTCGCCATGGGCCGGGTTGAGGAATTCGGGCTGGATCTCGGTGATCCGGGCGAGGTCGAAGCCTCCGCGGCCGAGGATCTGGTCCAGCGGCACGTTCGAGCGCTGGGCGCGGTGGATCGGCGCCAGCGGGTTCAGCCGGCGGATGCGGGCCTCGACGTCCCGCAGCTGGTGCTCGGTGACGAGGTCGGTCTTGTTCAGCACGATCTGGTCGGCGAAGGCGATCTGCTCGACCGCCTCCTTGCTGTCGGCCAGGCGCAGCGGCAGGTGCATGGCGTCGTCCACGGTCGTCACGCTGTCGCGCTCGTTCGTGGCGCGGACGTCGTCGTGCATGAAGAAGGTCTGCGCGACGGGGCCGGGATCGGCGAGGCCCGTGGTCTCGACCACGATGGCGT
>CAMFIW010000381.1 GCA_945952355.1 uncultured Phenylobacterium sp.
ACATTGGCCTGGTGCTGCGCCGGCCGTTCGCGCACCGTGAAGCGGCCGCCGAGGCCGCATTCAAGGCCTTTCCGAGTCTGCAACGAATGGCCTTCACCGAGCGGGCGGCGCACAGCGCCAGCCACAACGACATCACCGGCCATCTGATCACCCGCGACGGGGCCTGGATCACGAAGCCGCGCAGCCTGAACCCGATCGTCGACCGGATCGGTGGCGGCGACGCCTTCGCCGCAGGTTTCCTGCACGGCCTCATCGAGGGGCTCGGCGAACAGGCGAGCCTGGATTTCGCCGTGGCGGCCGCGGCGCTGAAGCACGGGATCCCAGGGGATTTCAACCTCGTCGGCCGCGCCGACGTCGAGGACCTGCTCGCCGGCGGCGGCGCGGATGTGCGCCGATAGAGATGGATCGGGTCCAGCACGTCGACGATCCTGGAGACCCGCGCATCGCGGCCTATCGCGACGTGCGCGAGCGCGACCTGGTGGGGCGGCAGGGACTGTTCGTAGCCGAAGGCGAGGTGGTGCTTCGCGTCTTGACGGCGAGCCCGTTGATGGACTGCGTCTCGGTGCTGCTGGCGGAGAAGCGGGTCGAGGGCCTGGCGGATGCGCTGGAGCGCCTGCCGCCGGAGGTTCCGATCTATGCGGCGGGCCAGGCGGTGATGGACGCCATCGTCGGCTTTCCGATCCATCGCGGCGTACTTGCGCTGGGGCGCAGGCGCGCGACGCCGTCGGCGGGCGAACTGCTGGCGGGGCTTCCGGGCGGACGGACGACGGTCCTGGCCCTGAACGGGATCGCCAATCATGACAATATGGGCGGGCTGTTCCGCAACGCCGCGGCGTTCGGCGCGGACGCGGTGCTGATCGACGCCGAATGCTGCGATCCCCTCTACCGCAAGGCCATTCGGGTCTCGGTGGGGGCGAGCCTGCGAGTTCGGTTCGCGCGGCTGGAGCGGGGCGAAGACGTCGTGGGCCTGCTGGGCGCGGCCGGGTTCGAGGCGCTCGCGCTCAGCCCACGCGGGGGGACTTCGCTGGACACCCTCGAACGACCGGAGCGCGCGGCGGTGCTGCTCGGCGCGGAGGGGCCGGGCCTGCCGGAAGCGATGATGGCGCGCTGCCGCACGGTCTCGATCCCGATGGCGGCGGGGTTCGATTCCCTGAACGTCGCCGTGACCGGCGGGATCGTGCTCTGGGCGCTGGGCTAGCGACGCTCGGCGTCAGCGGGCCCGGCGGGTGGGTTGCTCGGCGGCGTCCTCGATGAGGGAGCGCGTCAGGTTCAGGATGGCCGTGCGCAGGGACGGCTGCTGGACGCTGGCGAACGCTTCCAGAAGTTGGACCGCCCCCGGGACGGCGAGCTTTTCGAACAGGGAGGCGTCAGCCACCGGCTCGGCGGTCTCGCCGACCAGCTCCCCAACGGAGGTCTCCAGCTTCTGCGCGATACGCACCAGCATGGAGGCGGACACCCGGTTGGCGCCCCGCTCGTACTTCTGGACCTGCTGGAAGCTGACGCCCAGGTGATCGGCCAGGGTGGACTGCGAAACGCCCAGCCATTTGCGGCGCACGCGGATGCGGTGGCCGACGGCGACGTCGATGGGGTCGGGCCCCATGTCCTCAACACTCTCGCTCACTGAAAGGTCCCTTTGAGCGCGGTGAAGCCCCCGCACGAAAATAAGCTACGCGTTATGTCGCATAACCTTCGCGCTCTCCGCTAGAGCTTTGTTACCAAAGGGACAATGCGTCACAGCGCAGGCTTAATAACTCCGTAGAATTCGCGTTTGCGGAGAGTTCAGGCGTCGAGTTTTCGCCCCACGAGAATATGCTGGATCTGGTCGAGCATCGCGAGGGCGACGTCTTCGCCCTCGGTCTCCGAAATCTCCGCCGCGCGCCGGACTATGGCGGCCAGCGCCGTGAGGTCGCGAGCACTCAGCAAGGCGACCATGTCCATGAGATCTGCTGTCTGAGAGTCGAGAAGTCGCACGGGTCCGCTGCGGCGGCGCGGCGCGAATCCGCTGCCGGTGTCGCTCATGGCAGGTTCGCCGCGGCGAATCGGCCGGCGTCCTCGGTGAGCAGGCGACCGATCTCGGCCAGGCGGACGCGCGGCGCCAGAGCGCGCAGCGGCGACAGCAAGACGCGAGCGACCGCGTGCGGGTCGTGGTCGCCGGCGGCGACGGCGTCGAGGCAGACCTCGACCTCCAGGCCGCGGTCGGCGCAGGCGAAGGCGGTGGCGAGCACGGTGTCCTCCAGATTAATGCCGATCAGGGCGATCGGGCCGCCCAGCGCGACGGCGGCGCGGGCGAAGTTGGGATTCGAGAAGGCCGAAGGGCCGCGGCGCTGGAACACGGGCTCGTCGGGCCGGGGTTCGAGGCCCTGGATCGGCCAAGGGTCGGCGAGGCTCCGGTCCTGAACGTGCAGCACCGGCCAATGTCGGCGGCGGGCCTCGGTGAGGCCTCGGCGGCAGGCGGCGAGGACAGCGGGGCCGGCCTGAGCCTGTCGGCCGCGCTGGAGGTCCAGGCAGACGAGCGCGGCGCGCGCGTCCAGAAAGGAGGGCGAGTTCAAGGGGCGACGGCTCCGGGGTTGGTGGCGGGGCGGGCGACGGACCGGTCGAGCGGCCCGGGCTGGTCCCAGGCGCCCTCGGGGCGCAGGATCACCATCGGATCGCTGGCCAGGGTGATGGCGTCGGCGGGCGGCTGGGCCTCGACGACCATCTCGACATAGTCGTGGTCGGAGACGACGAACCGTTCGCGGCCCTCGAGGATCCGGGCGTCGAAGTACTGGTTCCAGAAGGGGATCAGGCGTACCTGGCCGTAGCCCAGGAGCTTGCGGTAGTTCTTCTTCTCGGCCAGGCGCTTGGCCGCCTGGATCAGCATCAGGGTGGCGCGCCCGCCCCGGTACTCCCGGCGGACGGCGACGCGTTCGGTCTTGGCGAAGTCAGCGAACCACCGGATCCGCAGCGTGCCGATCGGCTCGCCGTTGCGGCGCAGGATGAGATGGGTCGCGCCGGCGAAGTCGTTGCCGTCGTACTCCTCCTCATAGGGGCAGGCCTGTTCGCCCAGATAGACGAGGGCGCGAACCGCAAGCGCCTGCTGGATCTCGTCGAGCGTGCGGCAGACCGAGACCTCGAGACGGGCGTCGTCGACTTCGGCCGCGGGGCGGGCGTCCATGGGCATGCGGAGGGGCGCGGTCATGCGGCGATCTCCCAGGCGCGAGGCGCGGCGCGGACGAGGCCTCCGGCGATGGGGGTGGCGCCCATGCGTCGTTGCAGAACCCGTTCGCCGTCGGCGGTGGCGGCGCGGGAATAGAGAGGCAGGTCCGGATAGACTTCCTCGCGCAGGGCGAGGCTGGCCGCCAGGGCGAGGCGGCGGCCGCGCCAAGACAGGCCCGCGGCGCCCCAGATATAGAAGGCCGCCGGGCAATCGACTGGGCGGGCGATCAGGCGTCGCGGTGGCGCGATGCCGTCGAACGCGCCCGCCTCCAGCACCGCGAGGGCGGCGCGTCGCAGGGGTATGACCGAGATCATGGCGATCGTCGCGCCGTCCTGGGACGCGACGAAGGCGCAGCCGCCGGTGAGGGCGTGGACGTCGCATAGGGTCTCGGCCGTGGCGATATCGCCGCCGACCAGGGCCGCGGCCGCGATCCGCGCTGACGATGTCGCAGGGCGTGGCTATGCGGAATCCCAAGGCGGACAAGGCCCGGATCGTGAGCGACAGGTGATTTGACGCGGTGGCCATCGCGAGACCCAGCTTGTGCGAAACGGCCAATTGGTAGAGCGTCGCGGCGGGTGTCGGGGAGCCGCGAAGTACGTATGGCCCCCCCACGGAATTTTGGGCGCCAGGATGGTCGGTAATGGGTGATCAGGACCGCACGCGTGCGGACTGGGAGGATATCCGCGCCTTCGTGGCCGCGGCGAAGGCCGGCAGCTTCGGCGCCGGGGCGCGACACCTGCGCCTGACCCAGCCCACCATGACGCGGCGGATCGACGACCTGGAAGCGCGCCTTGGCGTACGGCTGTTCGACCGTGGCCTGCGGGGCGTGACCCTGACCCGGGCCGGCGAGCTGGTCTACGATCGGGCGCTGTCGATGCATCGCGCGTCGGTCGATATCG
>CAMFIW010000382.1 GCA_945952355.1 uncultured Phenylobacterium sp.
CTTTACCGCCCTCTGCGGCACTGCTGCGAACTTCGCCACCCTGGCCGCCTACCGGTTCGGGGTCGGCTTTGGAGAGGCGGGGCTGTCGCCGCCGTCGCACTCCCTGATCAGCGACTATTACGAGCCGAAGAAGCGGGCCAGCGCGCTCGCGGTCTACGCCTTCGGCATCCCGCTCGGCACCATGGTCGGCGCGATCCTCGGCGGCTGGCTGGCCCAGAATTTCTCCTGGCGCATCGCCTTCGTGATCGTCGGCCTGCCCGGCGTGCTCATCGCGCTCGCCATCAAGCTGGTGATCAAAGAGCCGCCGCGCGGCCACTCCGACGCCACGCCCGCGCCGGCCGCCGCCGACGCTGATGGCTACGCGCCCGCCACCCATCCACCCCTGTCCCTGGCTGGCGAGTTCCGCGAACTCTGGGCGGTCGCCAAGGTGCTGTTCGGCAAGTGGCCGGTCCTGCACATGGTGCTGGGCGTCACCCTGGCCTCGTTCGGCTCCTATGGCTGGGGCCAGTTCGTGCCGCCGCTGTTCGCCCGCGCCTTCGGCGATCCGTCCGGCCACGCCCACTGGACCTGGGCCCAGTTCTTCGCCAGTCCTTCCGGCGACTATAAGCTCGACCTGGCCAAGATCGGCCTGATCACCGGCCTGGTCGGAGGCATATCCTCGGGCATCGGCACCATCCTGGGCGGGGTCGTCACCGACCGGATGTCGCGGATCAGTCCGCGCTGGTATTCGCTGACCCCCGCCATCGGCCTGACCATCGCCACGCCGATCTACATCGCCGCCTACATGCAACCGGCCTGGCAGGCCACCGCGCTGATCCTGCTGATCCCGGGCATATTCCACTATACTTATCTGGGCCCGACCTTCGGAGTGGTGCAGAACATGGTCGAGACCCGCCGGCGCGCCACCGCCGCGGCCTTGCTGCTGTTCTTTCTGAACCTGATCGCGCTCGGCGGCGGCCCGCCCTTCACCGGCTGGGTCATCGACCACTTCGCCCAGTTTCACTTCACCCACCCGGACGTGCACGGCATCCTGCCCTCGCTCCAGCAGGTGTTGGCGGGCGGTTCCGCGGGCCACGAGTTCGCCGCCGCCTGCCCGGGCGGCACCGCCCCCAAGGGCGCCGCGCCCGAGCTCGCCGCCCAGTGCCACGGCGCGCTGGTCGAATCCACGCGCACGGGAGTGGTGATCTCGATCTGCTTCCTGCTCTGGGCGGCCTTCCACTACTTCCTCGGGTCGATCGGACTGGTGCAGGCCCTGGCCAAGGCGCGCGCCGAACGCGGCGAGGCCTGAGCCGGCGACCATAGGGGTGGCGATTTCGGGCGGGTGGAGCTATTCACCCGCCCATGATCCCTCGCTACACCCGCGCCGATTTCGCCCGCATCTGGGACGCCCAGACGCGCTTCAAGATCATGTTCGAGATCGAGGCCCACGCCGCCGACAAGATGGCCGAGCTGGGCGTCATCCCCAAGCAGGCCGCGGCGGTGATCTGGGAGAAGGGGCGCGACGCCGTCTTCGACGTCGACCGCATCGACGAGATCGAGCGCGAGGTGAAGCACGACGTCATCGCCTTCCTGACCCATGTCACGGAGATCGTCGGCCCTGAAGCCCGCTTCCTGCACCAGGGCATGACCTCGTCCGACGTCAACGACACCGCCCTGGCCGTCCAGCTCTCCCGCGCCACCGACATCCTGATCGAAGACGTCGACCTGGTGCTGGCCGCCCTGAAGAAACGCGCCTTCGAGCACCGGCTGACCGTCACAGTGGGCCGCAGTCACGGCATCCACGCCGAGCCCACCACCGCCGGCCACTTTGCCGAGTTCCAGCGCGCCAAGGAGCGCCTGGCCATGGCGAAGTTCGAGATCGCCACCTGCGCCATCTCCGGCGCCGTCGGCACCTTCGCGAATGTCGCGCCCGAGGTTGAGGCCCACGTCGCCGAGCAGATGGGCCTCGCGGTCGAGCCGGTCTCGACCCAGGTCATCCCGCGCGACCGCCACGCCGCCTATTTCGCGGCGCTCGCCGTCGTCGCCTCCTCCATCGAACGGCTGGCGGTCGAGATTCGCCACCTGCAGCGCACTGAGGTCCTGGAAGCCGAGGAGCCCTTCGATCCCGGCCAGAAGGGCAGCTCGGCCATGCCGCACAAGCGCAATCCGATCCTGACCGAGAACCTGACCGGCCTCGCCCGGCTGGTGCGCATGGCCGTGGTGCCGGCGCTCGAGAACGTCGCCCTCTGGCACGAGCGCGACATCAGCCACTCCAGCGTCGAGCGCGGCATCGCGCCGGACACCACCACCCACCTCGACTTCGCCCTGCGTCGCCTGGCCAGCCTGATCGAGCGGCTGAACATCTATCCGGACAACATGCTGAAGAACCTCGACCGCCTCGGCGGCCTGGTCCACTCCCAGCGGGTCCTCCTGGCGCTCACCCAGAAGGGCGTCAGCCGCGAGACCGCCTACGCCGCGGTCCAGGGCAATGCGATGAAGGTCTGGCGCGGCGAAGGCAATTTCCTCGACCTGCTGAAGGCCGATCCCACCGTGCGCCCGCACCTCACCGACGCCGAGCTCGCCGAGTTGTTCGACCTCGGCTACCACACCAAGAACGTCGACCGGGTCTTCGCCCGCGTCTTCGGCGAACAGGCCATGGCCCAGGCGGCGGAATAGGCCGCCCTCAGAACGACAGGGTCGCCGCCCCGGCCTTCACCGCGTCGAACACGACGCTGCCGCCCGTGATGGTCACGCAGTCCAGCAGGTTGGCGGCCTCGTAGCCGCGGGTCTTGGCGCAGGGCGGGCAGACCCAGATCTCGCCGCCCCGTTGCTGGAAGCTGGCGATCAGCCCCGCCAAGGTCTCCAGCGGCGGCACATGGGTCATCTGCTGGCCGCCCTTGCGCACCAGGTCCACCGCCGCGCTGGTCAGGAACACGCCCACCTTCAGCCCGGCCGTCAGGGCGCCGTTAGCCAGGGTGAAGCCGACCGACGACATCTCCGAATCGATGCCTTTGGTCATCACGATCACCAGCTTGTCTGTGTTGGTCGACACGATAGGTTTCCTTTCATCCGTCGTTCGTGTCGGCGGCTTAGGCGGCGCGGGAGCAAAGGTCTTTGGCTGGCCGTCCGGATGAATTGATCGAAAATCCGCCGCCCTCGGCGACCGACCGCGCCCGCGCCGATGACGTACTCTCGGCGGTGCTGCGCGCCTTGCGCCTTTCCGGCTCCATGCAGTTCTGCTTCATGCCTTGCGGCGCCTGGCAGACCGATACGGCCCCATCTCTAGCCGCGATGTCGGCCCGAACCGGCGGGGCCATGCCCTTCCACATCGTGGTCCAGGGCTCCTGCTGGCTGAAGATGGACGGCGAGATGGTCGAGCTCGTCACCGGCGACGTCGTCGCCTTCCCGTTCGGCTCGGGCCACCAGCTCGGCGCCGGCCAGGGCGGCCGCCTCGTCACTCCCGTCCGCGACCTGCCGCCGAAGCCCTGGCGAGAGGTCCCGGTCCTGCGCTACGGCGACGGCGCCGGCGCGGCGCCCGTGCGCCTGCTGTGCGGTTTCCTGGAATTCGCCGCCGCCGGCTTCCAGCCCCTCCGCGACGCCCTGCCCCGCCTGCTGCACGTCCGCACCCGCGACGCTCCCGGACTCGACTGGCTGCGCGCCACTCTCGCTCAGATCGTCGCCGAAGTGGACCACCCCCATCCGGGCGGCGTGTCCATGCTGGAGCGCCTGACCGAGATCACCTTCATCGAACTGCTGCGCCACCACGTGGCCACCGCTCCGCCGGGCGCCTCCGGCTGGCTCGCCGCCATGGCTGACCCGGCGCTCGCCCGCTGCCTGACCGCCATCCACAATGATCCCGGCCGCGGCTGGTCGTTGCCCGTCCTGGCGAGCCTCGCCGGCCAGTCGCGTAGCGCCATGACCGAGCGCTTCGAGACCCTGCTGGGCACATCGCCCATGCGCTATGTCCGCGCATGGCGCCTCTGCCTCGCCGGAGTCGCGCTCAGCACCACTCGCCAGCCCATCGCGGCCATCGCCCACGAGGCCGGCTACGGCGCCGAAGCCGCCTTCAACCGCGCCTTCGCCCGAGCCCACGGAGTCCCG
>CAMFIW010000383.1 GCA_945952355.1 uncultured Phenylobacterium sp.
GTCCAGGACGCCTCCGGACCAGCCCCGAGTCTGGGAATCCGGCCGCCCAGATCAACAGTGTCGGTCCACAGCGGTCGTTGAAGGGGGAGGGCGTGAACGTCTGCTTCCCGGCTCGAGGCCGACGTCTGCCGTTGGTCGGACAGCCAACCTTGACCAATGTCGGCGCACGACGGACCTCGCCGCCGACCGCTGGGGTGGGAAGCGATTCGCACGGACCAGCCCGCATGACGCCTGTGCGCTTCAACCTGTGGTGCCGCGATGCGGCTCGACACGAAGGTGGAGATTTTTCGCCAGTGCTGATGAGACCATTTTACTGGAACTGCGGCTCTCGGAAAGCCGGGGCGCAGGGATGCGTAGCCGCCTAACCGGCGGACTTCTTGGAGGTATTCGTGGGGAGAGAATTCACGCCGGGTTAGCGGCGGAAGGAATGGTGGATGCGACAGGGATTGAACCTGTGACCCCCTCGGTGTGAACGAGGTGCTCTCCCGCTGAGCTACGCATCCGCCGGAAGGGGTGCGCCTATAGCCCGCTTGCTGGCGGGCTGCAAGCGGGGAGAAGCGCGACGCAGCTTTCCACCAGGACGCCGTAGTCGCCGATCAGGATGTCGGCGCCCAGCTCGCGGGCCGGAATGTCGGTATAACCGAAGTCGACCAGGATCAGCGCCGCGCCCGCGGCGCGGGCCGAGCCGGCGTCGGCCGCGGAGTCGCCGACCATCACCGCCCGGCCAATGTCCCCGCCGGCCAGTCGCACCGCGGTCGCCACATGCCGGCCGTCCGGCTTGGGGGCGGGGGCCATGTCGGGCCCGACGACGGCATGGAAGAACCGGCCGAGATCCAGCGCGTCGAGGATCGGCGTGGTCAGCCGGGTGAGCTTGTTCGTGCAGACCGCCAGGCGGGCGCCGGCGTCTCTCAGGGTGGCCAGGGCTTCGGCCACGCCGGGAAACGGCCGTGTCAGGTCGGCGCTGTGGGCCTGGTAGTGGACCAGGAACCGCTCGAACAGGGCGTCCATTTCCGCCGCCCCAAGCGTTCGGCCCTGGGCGGCGAAGCCGCGCTCGATCATCCGCCGCGCGCCCTGACCTATGAAGGATCGCGCCGTGTCGTCGAGCGGGACGGGCGCGACGCCTTCCTGGTCGAGCAGAACGTTCAGAGTACCGATCAGGTCCGGCGCGGAATCCACCAGGGTCCCGTCCAGGTCGAAGACGATCGTCGCGCCGTTCAAGACCTCGAGCCCGGCCATGCCGCATCACCCCGCAATCGAAAGCGCTCGCCGTTTGGGCTAAAGCCCGCAAGATGGCAATGACCGCTCGATTCCAGGACTCCTCCACATGACAGCCAGTTCTTCGGGAAGAAGGGCCGCAGTGATCATGGCCGCCGGCCAGGGCACGCGCATGAAGTCGCCGATCCCCAAGCTGCTGCACAAGGTCGGGGGCCGCGCCCTGCTGGACCGGGTGATCGACACCGTCCAGGCCAGCGGCTGCGAGCGCATCGTGGTGGTGGTCGGCAATCACAGCGCGGGCGTCCGCGACCTGGTGGTCAAGCGGCTGGGGGAGGCCGCCGTCGCCGTCCAGGATCCGCCGCTCGGCACCGCCCATGCCGTCCTGGCCGCCAAGGACGCCCTGGCCAACTTCGACGGCGACGTCCTGGTGGTCAATGGCGACTGCCCGCTGCTGCAGCCCTCCGACCTCGCGCCGCTGTTCACCTTGCGCGACCAGGGCTCGGCCCTGTCGCTGATGGGCTTCAAGCCGGAGAACCCGCTGCTCTACGGCCGCCTGATCTGCGGGGCCAACGGCCACGTCATGCGCATCGTCGAGGCCCGCGAGGCCACCGAGGAGGAGCTGTCGGCCAAGGCCTGCAACGCCGGCATGTACTGCGCCGACCGCGCCCAGCTCTTCGCGTGGCTGTCGCGGGTGACCAACGACAACGCCAAGGGCGAGTTCTACATCACCGACATCGTCGCCATGGCCACCGCCGAGGAGAAGGTGGTCCGCGCCCACTTCGCCCCGGAAAACGCGGTCATGGGCGCCGACACCCCGCTGCAGCTCTCGCAGGCCGAGGCGGTGTTCCAGGCCCGCGCCCGCGCCCACTTCCTGGCCGAGGGCGTGGCCATGCTGGCGCCCGACACGGTCCACTTCTCGTGGGACACCCAGATCGCCGCCGGCGTCCAGATCGAGCAGTTCGTGGTCTTCGCCCCGGGCGTATCGGTGGAGACGGGCGCGGTCATCCGCGCCTTCAGCCACCTGGAGGGCGCCCAGGTGGGCGCCGGCGCCCTGGTCGGCCCCTACGCCCGCCTGCGGCCCGGCGCCGACATCGGCGAGGACGTCCACATCGGCAATTTCGTCGAGGTCAAGAAGGTCAAGCTCGGCAAGGGCGCCAAGGCCAACCACCTCAGCTATCTGGGCGACGGCACGGTGGGGGCGGGCGCCAACATCGGGGCCGGCACCATCTTCTGCAACTACGACGGCTTCGACAAATGGGACACCCATGTGGGCGCGAACGCCTTCATCGGGTCGAACACGGCCCTCGTGGCGCCGGTCAAGGTTGGCGACGGCGGGATGACCGGATCGGGTTCGGTGATCACCAAGGACGTGCCCCCCGACGCGCTCGCCCTGGAACGCGCGACCCAGGTCAACAAGGAAGGCTGGGCCGCCCGCTTCCGCTCCATGAAGCTCGCAAACCGGAAGCCCAAATGAGCGCCGAGGACCAGAAGCGCCTCAGCGGCGAGGCCGCCGCCGCCCTCGTCCAGCCCGGCATGATCGTGGGGCTGGGCACCGGCTCGACCGCCGCCTGGTTCGTCAAGGCACTGGCCGCGCGAAAGCTCGACATCGTCGGCGTTCCCACCTCCAAGGCGACCGGTGAGCTGGCGGCCGGGCTCGGCATGAAGATCGCCGAACTCGGCGAGACCCGAGAGATCGACCTGACCGTGGACGGCGCCGACGAGATCGGCCCGGCGCTCGCACTCATCAAGGGCGGCGGCGCGGCCCTGCTGCACGAGAAGCTGGTCTGGGAGGCCTCCAAGCGCTGCGTGGTCATCGCCGACGCCGCCAAGCGGGTGCCGTTGCTCGGCAAGTTCGCCCTGCCGATCGAGGTCGTCGCCTACGGCCACAAGACCACAATGGCCCGCATCTGCGACGCCCTGTCGGAATGCGAAATCGGCATCGCGCCCCGACTGCGGGTCAAGGATGGCGCACCGGTCCTCACTGATGGCGGCAACCTGATCTACGACGCCGCCTGCAACGCGATTCCCGAGCCCGCCCTGCTGGCCGCGGCGCTGAAGAGCGTCACTGGCGTGGTCGAGCACGGCCTCTTCCTCGATCTCGCCGAACTCGCCCTGGTCGGCACGGATGGCGGCGTCGTCGAAGTCGAACCCTAGCGCCCCTGTTCACCGGCAAGCCGGGCCATTAGGTATGCTGTCCACGTCCGCCCCGGGCCGAGCGGACCTCTCGACGCCTTAGGAGTATCGACGTGGCGAAGTACGACTACGACCTGTTCGTCATCGGAGCGGGGTCCGGCGGGGTGCGCGCGGCGCGCCTGGCGGCCGTCACCGGCGCCAAGGTCGCCGTGGCCGAGGAGCATCGGGTCGGCGGCACCTGCGTGATCCGCGGCTGCGTGCCCAAGAAGTTCATGGTCTATGCCAGCGAGTTCGCCCACCACGCCCAGGTCGCCGAGGGCTATGGCTGGTCCAAGTCCAACGCGACCTTCGACTGGAAGCGGTTCCTGGAGGCCAAGGACCGCGAGATCGCCCGGCTGTCGGGGATCTATGTCACCAACCTGACCAATGCGGGCGCCGAGCTGATCCACGGCCGCGCGGTCCTGAAGGACGCCCACACAGTCGAGGTCGAGGGCAAGGGGACCTACACCGCCGAGAAGATCCTCGTCGCCACCGGCGGCCGGCCCTGGAAGCCGGACGATCTGCCGGGCATCGAGCACGCCGTCACCTCGGAAGAAGCCTTCCACCTGCCGGAACTGCCCAAGCGGATCATGATCGCCGGCGGCGGCTATATCGCTGTCGAGTTCGCGGGCATCCTCAACGGCCTGGGCGTCGAGACCACGCTGGTCTATCGCGGCGCCAACATTCTG
>CAMFIW010000384.1 GCA_945952355.1 uncultured Phenylobacterium sp.
TCGATCGCGGCCGAGGCGGTGTCGGGTCGGCTGAGGTCGAGGGCGTCGAGGCCGGTGGCCTGGCCCAGGAAGTCCTGGCCCCCGCCACCGTCGCCCCGGCGCCTGGCGGAGCGGCCCTGGTCACCGCCCGCGCCGCCGGCGCCGTCACCCGCCTCGCCGTCAGGCTCGGCGATCCCGTCGCGGCCGGCCAGGTCCTGGCGGTGGTCGAGAGCCGGGAGGCCGCCCAGATCGCCGCCGACCGCGCCGCCGCATTGGCCAAGGCGGCCCTCGCCCAGAAGGTCCTGGCTCGCGAGCGCGCCCTGTTCGAGCAGCGTGTCTCGCCCCGCGTCGACTACGAGCAGGCCGAGGCTCAGGCCGATGTCGCCGCCGCCGAGGTCCGCCGCGCCCAGGTCGCGGCCGGCGCCGCCAAGGTCACCGCCGACGGCCGCGGCGTCGCGGTGGTCAGCCCGATCTCCGGCCGGGTCACCGCCATGACCGCCAGCCTCGGCGCCTACGTCCAGCCCGAGGCGGAGCTGTTCCGCATCGCCGATCCCCGCCAGGTCCAGGTCGAGGCGGCGCTCTCCGCCGCCGACGCCGGCCGGGTGCGCCCCGGCGACCGTGCCCGCCTGGAGCTGGCCGACGGCGGCGTGCGCGACGCCTCGGTGCGCAGCGTCACCCCCGCGCTTGACGCCGAAAGCCGTACCGCCACCGCCGTCCTAGACGCGCCCGGCCTGCAGCTCGCCCCGGGCCAGACCGCCCGCGTGCGGATCTATCCGCGGGGTGGCGACGCCGCTTCCGGCGCGCCCCCCGGCGTCGTCGTCGCGCCGCAGGAGGCGATCCAGTCGGTCGAGGGCCACGACGTCGTCTTCGTGCTCACGGTCGACGGCTTCCAGACCCGCCAGGTGCGGCTGGGGCGCGCCAGCGCCGGCCGCGTGGAGATCCTCGCCGGCCTTTCGCCGGGCGAACGGGTCGCGACCCGCAACGCCTTCCTGCTCAAGGCCGATCTCGGCAAGGGCGAGGGGGAGGAATAGCCATGATCGCCTATCTGATGGCCCTCTCGGTCCGCGCCCGCTGGGCGGTCGTGGCCCTGGTCCTGATCGTCTCCGCCTTCGGCGTCTGGCAGCTCTCGAAACTGCCCATCGACGCGGTGCCTGACATCACCAACAAGCAGGTGCAGATCAACATCGTCGATCCCGGCCTCTCGCCGGTCGAGATGGAGAAGCGCGTCACCTTCCCGGTCGAGACGGCCCTCGCGGGCATTCCCGGCCTGCAGACCACCCGCTCGGTCTCGCGCAACGGCTTCGCCCAGGTCACCGCCGTTTTCGACGAGCGGGTCGACCTCTACTTCGCCCGCCAGCAGGTCAGCGAACGCTTGACCCAGGCGCGCGACAGCCTGCCCGACGGCGTCCAGCCCCAGATCGGTCCGGTCACCACCGGGCTCGGCGAGGTCTTCATGTACGCCGTCGACTTCGCCCGTCCGCCGGGCCCCGTCCGCGACGGCGCGCCGGGGTGGCAGTCGGACGGCGCCTTCCTCACGCCGGAGGGCGACCGGCTGGCCGACGAGGTCTCCCGCGCGGCCTATCTGCGCACCGTCCAGGACTGGATCATCGCGCCCCAGCTCCGTGGCGTGCCGGGCGTGGCCGGCGTCGACTCCATCGGCGGGTACGAGAAGCAGTATGTCGTCGAGCCCGATCCGGTGAAGCTCGCCGCCTTCGGGGTCTCCTTCGCCGAGCTCGCCAAGGGCCTGGAGGCCGCTAACCTCGCGGTCGGCGCCAACTTCCTGGAGCGCGGCGGCGAGGCCTATCTCGTGCGCGCCGACGCCCGCATCCGCTCGCTCGACGATATCGCCCAGGCGGTGGTCGCGACCCGTGGCGGCCTGCCCGTGCGCGTCCGCGACCTGGCGAGCGTCCGCCTGGGCGGCGAACTCCGCACCGGCGCGGCGAGCCTCGACGGCCACGAGGTAGTGATCGGCACCACCCTGATGCTGATCGGCGAAAACAGCCGCACCGTCGCCAAGGCGGTCGGCGAAAAACTCGGGACCGTCGAGCGATCCCTGCCTCCGGGGATCAAGGTCACCCCGACCCTGGACCGCTCGAAGCTCGTCAACGCCACGATCGCGACGGTGCAGCGCAACCTCGCCGAGGGCGCCCTACTGGTCGCCGCGGCCCTGTTCTTCCTGCTCGGCAACGTCCGCGCGGCGCTGATCGCGGTCCTGGTGATCCCGGTCTCGTTCCTGATGACGGCCATCGGCATGAACAGCCTGAAGGTCTCTGGGAACCTGATGAGCCTCGGCGCCATCGACTTCGGCCTGATCGTCGACGGCGCGGTCATCATCATCGAGGCCTGCCTCGCCCGCCTGGCCCTGCGCCAGCACGCGGAAGGGCGGCTCCTGACCTTGCCGGAGCGTCTGCAGGAGACCACGGCCGCGGCGCGATCGATGGTGCGGCCCACCGTGTTCGGCCAGGCGATCATCCTGCTGGTCTTCACCCCGCTGCTCACCTTCACCGGGGTCGAGGGCAAGACCTTCTCGCCCATGGCCATCACCCTGATGCTCGCCCTGGCGGCGGCTTTCGTCCTGTCGATCACCTTCGTCCCGGCCGCCGTCGCCCTGTTCATCCGGGGCCGCGTCGCCGAGAAGGAGGTGAAGGCGATCGAGGTCGTCAAGACCCGCTACGCCCCGGTGCTCGACCGGGCCCTGGCGCGGCCCTGGCCCTTCATCGGCGCCGGGGTGGCGGTCTTCGCGGCGGCCGTCCTGGTGTTCAACCTGCTCGGCCAGGAGTTCATCCCCCAGCTCGACGAGAAGAACCTCGCCCTGGCCTCGGCCCGCATCCCCTCCACCTCGCTCGAACAGTCGGCGCGCATGCAGCGCCAGGTCGAGGCGGCGGTCGCGAGCCTGCCCGAGGTCGAGATGATGTTCTCCAAGACCGGTACGGCCGAGGTCGCCACCGACCCCATGCCCCAGAACCTCTCCGACGGCTTCGTCATCCTGAAGCCCCAGAAGGACTGGCCCAAGGGGGTAGACCGCAAGGCCGATGTCGTGGCTCGGCTGGAGGACAAGGCCAGGGGCCTCCTCGGAAATGCCTATGAGCTCAGCCAGCCGATCCAGCTCCGCTTCAACGAGCTGATCGCCGGCGTCCGCGGCGACGTCGCCGTCAAGCTCTATGGCGACGACCTCGACCGCATGAGCGCGGCGGCGTCCCGCATCGCCGCCGCCCTCCAGGCGACCCCGGGCGCGCAGGACGTCCGCGTCGAGCAGACCGGCGGCGCCCCCACCCTCGACGTGCAGTTCGACCGGGGCGCGATCTCCCGCTACGGCCTCACGGTGGAGGAGGTCGCCGACACGGTCGCCGCCGCCATGGCGGGCCGCGAGGCCGGCCTCGTCTTCGAGGGCGACCGCCGCTTCGCCGTGGTCGTGCGCGTGCCCCAGGCGACGCGCAACGACGTCGACGCCCTCGGCGCCCTGCCGGTCCTGCTGCCGCGGGAGGGCGGCCACGCCCGCGCCGCCATCCCGCTCAGCCAGGTGGCCCGTTTCACCTTTGCCGAGGGGCTGAACCAGATCAGCCGCGAGAACGGCAAGCGGCGGGTCGTGGTCCAGGCCAATGTCCGCGACCGCGACGTGGGCTCCTTCGTCCGTGAGGTGCAGTCCAAGGTCGAGGCCGTGCCCCTGCCGTCCGGCGCCTGGATCGAGTGGGGCGGCCAGTTCCAGAGCCTCAAGGCGGCGAGCGACCGTCTGGCCCTGGTCGTGCCGGTCTGTTTCGCGGCGATCTTCGCGCTGCTCTATCTCGCGCTCGGCAGCCTGGGCCGCGCGGTCTCGGTCTTCACGGCGGTGCCGCTGGCCCTGGCGGGCGGGGTGTTCACCCTGGCCCTGACCGGGATCAACTTCTCGGTCTCGGCGGCGGTGGGCTTCATCTGTCTGTCGGGGGTGGCGGTGCTGAACGGACTGGTCGTCATGACCAGCATCCGCGAACGCGTCGACGCCGGCGCAGACCTCGTCGAGGCGATCCGCGCGGGCATGCTCGACAAGGCCCGCGCGGTGATCATGACCTGTCTCTTATACACATCTCCGAGCCCACGAGACTAGGCATGATCTC
>CAMFIW010000385.1 GCA_945952355.1 uncultured Phenylobacterium sp.
GGCTTGTTCGGCGGCCGCCGGCTTCTCCCCGGTGAAGACCTTCCTCGACGAGGGCCGCGCGAGTATCCTGATGGTGCGCCAGGACGCCTAGGCCCGCCCAGGGAGATCAGAGCCTGGCCGCCCGAACCGGGTCGAAGGCGGACGGCGCGGCGTCGGGTCCCAGCTCCGCCCCTGGCCGAAGCGCCAGCATGATGCAGGCGCCGGAAACCCCGTGGCCCTCGCGCAGGGGCGCCATGACGCAGTCGGCGGGGACCAGGCCCCCGTCGCGGGTCAGCAAGTCGATCCTCAGCCTCTGGGCCTCACGGTCCCGCAGGACCCGCTCGACCACGCCGCGCAGGTGGTGACGCGCGCTGGTGGCGACGAAATCGGCCAGGTGAGCGCCCAGCAGCTTGTCCGCCGGAAGCGCCAGGGTGGCGCAGAGGGTCGGCGAGGCCTCGACGATCGCGCCGCGGATGTTGATCTCGCAGGTCGCCACCGACCCCGACAGGCGGATGGCGTCCGAAAGGGCCGCCGACCAGGCCAGGCGCCGGTCGTTGGCCACCTCGTCGGTGATGTTGGCGAACAGGACGCCGATGCCGCCCGGATAGGGGAAGATGTGCGCGCGGATGTAGCGATCCGGCCGGGTGGGCGCCTGCCCCTCATACTGCTCGTGCTCGCCGGTGCGCTGGACTCGGGTGATCTTGTCCTGGAACAGGCTTCCGTTCGGCTTGGGGAAGACCTCGGAGATATAGCGGCCTTCGAGGCGAAGTCCGGAGTCCTCGAAGTAGGCGAGGGCCGCGCCGTTCATCTTCACGATCCGCAGATCGGAAGACAGCGAGATGAAACCCTGACTCGAAGCGTTCAACACGGCCGCGAGGCCGGTCTCGAAATCCAGGCCGCCAGCCTCCGGGCCGCCGCCGCGCGCCTTCCAGTTCGCGAAGTGCTCCGCCGACACGATCACGACACGCGGGCGTCCGTGATGGGTGACCACCACCGGACCCTTCAGAGCGGCATCCTGACAACGCCCGAAGTTTCGACTGCCGTCGGCCGCTGTAATCGCAGTGGTCTCGCCGTACTGATATTGCATGGCCCGGCCCTTTGCACGACACACGAAGGAATCATAGGCCAAGTGGACACAAATTGATTTAACGCAATCGGCATTCGAATGCGGCAATTCGACCTACTCGCCTGTGCGTTGAAGCCGCACGATGTATTCGTCGCTTGGATAGAGATATCACGCCCCGGATACTTCCAAACACAATCTCCGATTGCCGCGAGGCGGCTCAGGGCCAACGCCTGAAGAGGACGCTGGCGTTGACGCCACCGAAGCCGAAGCCGTTGGAGAGGGCGTGATCGAAGGAGAGGCGGCGCGCTACGAGGGCGACGAGGTCGAGGCCGGCGGCGGCCTCGTCGGGCGCTTCGAGGTTGAGGGTCGCCGGGGCGACCTGATCGCGCAGGGCCAGGACGGTGAAGACCGCCTCCAGTCCGCCGGCGGCTCCCAGCAGATGGCCGGTGGCGGACTTGGTGGCGCTGATCGCCGGGCTCTTCGCCCCGAACACCGAACGGATGGCCGCGAGCTCGCCCTTGTCGCCGACCGGGGTGGAGGTGGCGTTGGCGGTGAGGTGGCCGACCGCCGAAGGTTCGAGACGGGCCTGGGCGAGCGCCATGCGCATGGCGCGCGCCGCGCCGTCGCCGTCTTCCGGGCCGGCGGTCAAGTGGTAGGCGTCGGCGCTGGTCCCGTAGCCGACCAGCTCGGCGACGATGGTCGCGCCGCGAGCCTGCGCATGTTCGAGCGCCTCGATCACCAGGATGCCGGCACCCTCGCCCATCACGAAGCCGTCGCGGGCCTGGTCGAAGGGGCGCGAGGCCTTTTCCGGCGTGTCGTTGAAGCCGGACGAGAGCGCGCGTGCGGCGGCGAAGGCGCCCAGGCTGACCCGGTCGATGGTGGCCTCGGCCCCGCCGCAGACGGCGATGTCGGCCTCGCCCGCGCGGATCATCCGCGCCGCGTCGCCGATGGCCTGGACGCCGGCGGCGCAGGCGGTGACCGGCGCGCCGATCGGACCCTTGAAGCCGTGCTGGATCGAGACCCAGCCGGCGGCGAGGTTGGCGAGGAAGGCCGGGACGGTGAAGGGCGACAGGCGGCGCACGCCCTTCTCGTCGGTGGTGCGCACCGCCTCGGCGATCGCCGGGAAGCCGCCGATGCCGGTGGCGATGACCGTGGCCGTTCGGGTCCTTTCGGCCTCGTCCCGCGGCGCCCAGCCGGACTGGGCGATCGCCTCGTTCGCCGCGCCGATCGCGAGCGCGATGAAGCGGTCCATCTTCTTCTGATCCTTGCCGGAGACCACGGCGTCGAGGTCGAAGCCCGCCTGCGGATCCTCGGCGATCGACAGCACGCGGCCGGCGACCTGGGCCGGGACGTCCGGCGCGAGATCGGCCGGCAGCCGGGTGATCCCAGAGCGGCCGGCCAGCAGCCGGGCCCAGGCGGTTTCGGTTCCGACGCCCAGGGGCGAGACCACGCCCAGGCCCGTGACGACGACACGACGCATCATATTCACCTGTCCGTTTGTTCCAGCGCCAGGGCGGCGCCCTCGAGCCGCAGCAGGGCGGCTCGGGTCTCGTGGGCCTTGCCGTCCAGCAGGGCCGCCAGATCGGCCTGGGCCTTGCGCCAGGCCGGCATGGAGCTCGTGATGAGGCCTCGGCCCGCCTCGGTGATCCTGAGCTTGCGGCCGCCACGGCCGCGTCCGCCGGCGTTGCTGACCAGGCCGCGCTCCTCCAGCAATTTCAGGTTCCGAAGCACGGCGGAGGGCTCGACGCCGACGTCGTCGGCGAGGTCGGCGATGGAGCGGTCGTCCTTCCGCGAGATCGCGCCCAGCAGGATGAACTGGGTGATCTGCAGGCCGAGCGGCTTGAGCCTCTGATTGAAGGCCCGAGTCACCGCCCGCGCGGCCTTGCGGCTGCGGTGGCCGAAGCAGAAGAGGCTGATGTCGTCGGGCGTCATCATCCTGCATATACAGTCTTACGAATCATGCTGCTACAGGATTTGGAGAGTCGGGCGGCCTGCCGCAACGGCGCCTTTCGGCAGGCGCGCGATTGTGATCGCCTGTTCGCCCGACGATGGCGGAGACCTCCGATGATCGACTGGGATGCGGCGCGGACGCGGTTCTCGGACGACGGGGTGGTGTTCCTTCCCCAGGTGCTGGACTCCGCCCAGATGGCGGCGGCGCTGGAGGCCTGGCGCTGGTCTCTGGCCCACCCGGCGATCGGCGGAAAGGTCGCCCAGGCCAATGACAGCACCTTCTATCAGGACCTCTACAATCCGCGGGTGCTGGAGGGCTACCGGCCCATGCTCGAGGCCTCGCCGCTGGCGGAGATCTGCGCCAGGCTATGGGGCACGGACAGCGTCTGGTTCATGTACGAGCAGGTGTTCCTGAAAGAGGGCGGCGAGACGCGGCGGACGCCCTGGCACCAGGACGGCTCCTACCTGCCGATCGGCGGGATGGACACGGCGGTGGCGTGGATCACCTTCGACCCCGTTTCGGCGGAGGACTCGCTGGAATTCGTGCCGGGCTCGCATCGCGGGACGATGTACAACGGCTCCAGCTTCGCCCTGGGCGACGACACCGCGCCGCTGTTCAAGGATTCCGAGGCGCCGCGCCTGCCGGACATCGAGGCCGATCGTGGCGCGTGGGAGATCGTGTCCTGGCCGGTGACGCCGGGCGACGTGGTGGTGTTCGACGTGGCGACCCTGCACGGTGGCGCGGCGACGCATATCGGCCAGAGGCGACGCACGCTCACCCTGAGGTTCTTCGGTGAGCGGGCGGTCTATGCGCCCAAGGCCAACCGGACCAGCCTGCCCAACGTACCGGGCATGGGCGAGCGGCTGGCGCCCGGCGACCCGTTCCGCGACGCGCGGTTCCTGCAGCTTTGGCCGAAGGCGAGCGCCTAGAGCGTGTCGCCCAGGCCCCGGGCGCCCCAGCGATCGGCGCCGAGCAGGCTGGCCTGGCGCCACATGGCGTTGGTGAAGTTACCGTGAGAGAGGTCAGCCACGGTCAGAACCGCGTGGTGCCGGCCTGCGCGCGCCAGGTCGGCG
>CAMFIW010000386.1 GCA_945952355.1 uncultured Phenylobacterium sp.
CTCGGCTGCCAGGATGCGCTCGACCCAGTCGTCGAAGGCCGAGAAGCCCTGGTCGAGGCGGCGCACCTTGCGATGCTCCAGCCAGAAGCAGCGGCCGGTCACCCGCTCCAGGAAGGCGCGGTCGTGGCTGACGATCAGCATGGCCGCGCGGCTGCCCGCGAGCTGGCCCTCCAGGGTCTCGATGGCCAGGATGTCGAGGTGGTTGGTCGGCTCGTCCAGCAGCAGGACGTCGGGGTCCTCGGCGAAGGCGCGGGCCAGGGCCACACGGCGGATCTCGCCGCCGGAAAGGCCCTGGCTCGACTTGGACGGGTCGATGCCGAACAGCTCCAGGGCCGCCTCCGCCTCGTGCGGCTGGGCGCCGCCGGCGGTGGCGTGGTCGAGCACGGTGGGGCCTGCGATGTCCGGCTCCTGGGGCACGTAGGCGATGCGCGTGCCTGGCGTGACGACCCGCTCGCCCTCGTCGCCCTCGATCTGGCCGGCCAGGACCTTGAGCAGGGTGGTCTTGCCCGCGCCGTTGCGGCCGACCAGGCAGGCGCGGCTGCGCGGTTCGAGACCGAGATCGACGCCGTCGAACAGCATCTTGGGCCCGTCGGCGAGGCGGACTTCCTTGAGGGCGAGAACGGGCGGCTTCATGCGGGCCCCGACATAGCGGCCCACGCTGCGGATACAAGCCTCGGCGGTCGCCGTCAGTAGGGCTGGGACTCGCGCGGCGCAGGCTCTTCCTCGTCGCGGCCCCGCTCTGGCCGGTCGCGGGGCGGGTTGTCGAAGTCGTGGGTCAGTTCGTCGTAGAAGGCGCCGCGCGGATTGCCGCCGTCGTCCGCAGGCGGGGCGCCGGCGCCATCGTCGGTCATCGGCGGCGCACCGGATCCATCATCGGTGACCATGGTCTCGGGGACCGGATCGGGCACGAGCCAGTCGAAGTCGCGGGCCGGCAGGTTGGCGTGGGCCACCTCCATGAACCGTCGCCAGATCTCGGCCGGCAGGACGCCGCCGGTGACCTTGCGCATTGGAGTTTCGTCGTCGTTGCCCACCCAGACTCCAGCCACCACGTCGGGCGTGAATCCGACGAACCAAGCGTCGCGCCAATTCTGGCTGGTGCCGGTCTTGCCGGCCGCCGGACGGCCGAAATTGGCCCGCGTGCCGGTGCCCGACGCGATCACGCCCTCCATCATCCGCACCATGGTCGAGGCGTGGGTGATGTCATAGGCCGGCGCGGGCGAGGCGGTGTGGTGCAGGTAGACCTGCTTTCCGTCCAGGGTGTCGATCTCGTCGACGATGTAGGGCGCCACGCGTTGGCCCTGGTTCTGAAAGACCTGGAAGCCCGAGACCATCTCGATCAGCGGCACCTCGTAGGCGCCCAGCGCGATCGACAGGTTCGGGTCCGCCGGGATGGTGGTCAGGCCGAAGCGGCGGGCGAGATCGCTGATCGCCGGTCCGCCGACCTCCTGGGCCAACTTGATCGCCACGGTGTTGATCGACTGGGCGAGCGCCGTGGCGACGGTGACCGAGCCGCGATAGCCGCCGCCATAGTTCTCCGGCGTCCAGGTCCCGAACTTGATCGGTTCATCGACGCGGACGTCGCCCGGCAGCACGCCGCGCTCGACGGCGGCGGCGTAGACGAAGGGCTTGAAGCTGGAGCCAGGCTGGCGCTTGGCTTGGGCCGCGCGATTGAAGACGCTCTTGCCGTAGTCGAGGCCGCCGACCATGGCGCGCACCGCCCCGTCGAACGACAGGGCGACCAGGGCGCCTTGGCTCACGTGCAGGTTGGCGCCCTCGCCGTTGATCACGGTGCGCAGGGTCTGGCCGGCCGTCGTCTGCAGGATCGGGTCGACGGTGAGGCGCACCATCAGGTCGGGCGAGTTGGGGCCGACCAGCTTCAGGACCTCGGCCGTGGCGTAGTCGAGCGCATAGCCCATGTCGCCATCGCTGGCGTTGACGTCGGCGCGGAGCTTGGGCGGGCTGCGCAGGGCCTCGGCCTCTTCCTGGGGCGTGATCCAACCCTCCTCGACCATGGCGTCGAGGATGAAGTGCTGGCGGCGCAGGGCCGCGTTCATGTTGTTCGTCAGCGCCATGCGCGACGGCGCCTTGGGAAGGGCTGCGAGCAAGGCCGCCTCCGAGACGCTGAGCTGGTTGGCGCCCTTGCCGAAATAGGCCCGAGCGGCGCCGTCGATCCCGAAGGCGTTGGCGCCGAAATAGGTGCGGTTGAGATAGAGCTCGAGCACCTGATCCTTGGAGAGCATGCGCTCCAGGCGCCAGGCCATCACTGCTTCCTGCGCCTTCCGCTTGAGGGTCTGGTCCGGGGTGAGGAACAGGCCCTTGGCGAGCTGCTGCGACAGCGTCGAGCCGCCCTGGACCACCCGGCCTGCCTTGTGGTTTGCGTAGGCGGCCCGGGCGATGCCGATCGGGTCGACGGCGCCGTGCTGATAGAAGCGGCGGTCCTCGGCGGCCAGGAACGCGCGGGGCACATAGGACGGCAACTGGCCGAGCGTGACGCGCTCGCCGAAGTTCGGTCCCCGTGAGGCGATGAGCTTGCCCGTGCGGTCGAAGAACTTGATCGCAGGCGCCCGGTTCAGCGCATAGAGCTGTTCCTTCTCCGGCATGGGCGGCATGTCGGCGAGGTAGTGCTTCTGGACGTAGACCCAGCCGGTCAGGGCCGCGACGCCGGCCACGACGGCCAACAGGAGCACGATCCCGCCCGTCCATAGAAGCAGGGTTCGCCACCACGGCCCCCGCGGCTTGCGGGGCTTGCGGTCGCGCGGCAGGTCGGCGCGGAAGGTCTCGATCGGCGCCTCGTCGTCGGCGGCGGGCGAATCGGGATCGGGAGGCCTGTCGGTCACGTTTCAGAACTAGGGGAGGGCGGAGTGCGCGGAATTGGTCTAGAGCGGGCTTAGCATGCGACCCTATTGGGAAACAAAACGCCTCGACCAGATGTCGCCCGCCGAATGGGAGGCGCTCTGCGACGGCTGTGGCTTGTGCTGCCTGGTCCGCTTCGAGGACGAGGACATTCCAGAGGTGGTCCCCACCCGGGTCCATTGCCGGCTTCTGGATGCGGAGCTCTGCCGGTGCAGCGACTATGCGAACCGGCGGAAGTATGTGCCCGATTGCATCAAGCTGACGCCGCAGAACATTCCGAAGCTGGCCTGGATGCCCAAGTCCTGCGCCTATCGGCGGCTGCACGAGGGGCGGGGCCTGGCCGACTGGCATCCGCTGATCAGCGGCGATCCGGAGAGCGTGCATCGCGCGGGGGTGTCGGTGCGAGGCCAGACGATCAGCGAAGAGGAACTTGACGATCCGGACTACGCGGTCGACTACGCCGCTTTCGACCTCCTCGACGAGCGGGGCGTGGACTAGGCGGCGCCGATATGTGTCATTTTCGCCACACTGACCTCTTGCGCCCTGGACCGAAGCCCCTAATTGAAGCCCACTAGAATTCCCCTACCAGCGGAGAGGCTATTCCTTGGCGCGTGATCCCTATCAGGAGCTGGGCGTGTCCCGCGGCGCCAGCGCCGACGAGATCCGCAAGGCGTTCCGCAAGCTCGCCAAGCAGCACCATCCGGACACCAATCCTGGCGACAAGGCGGCCGAGGAGCGCTTCAAGCAGGTGAGCGCCGCCTTCGATATCCTGGGCGACGCCGAGAAGAAGAAGAAGTTCGACGCCGGCGAGATCGATGCCGATGGGCGCGAGACCTTTCGCGGCTTCGGAGGCGGCCAGGGGCCGTTCGGCGGCGGACAAGGCCCGTTCTCGCAGGGCGGCTTCGGCGGTGGTCGCCAGCAGGAAGGGTTCGAGAATATCGACCTGGGCGACCTGTTCAGCGACATCCTGGGCCGCAATCGCGGCGGCGGGCCGACGGGCGGGTTCGGTGGCGGATTCTCGGCCAAGGGCCAGGATGTGCGCGCCAAGCTCGAGGTCGAGTTGGAGGACGTGATCCACGGCGGCAAGAAGCGGATCGCCTTCTCCGACGGCCGCACGATCGACGTCAGCATCCCGAAGGGCGCCGAGGAGGGACAGACCCTGCGGTTGAAGGGCCAGGGCGCGCCCGGTCGCGCCGGCCCCGGCGACGCCC
>CAMFIW010000387.1 GCA_945952355.1 uncultured Phenylobacterium sp.
ACACATATGAGCCGCCTGCGCGGCAAGGTGGACAGGGGCCATGAGGCCGAACTGATCCATACCGTGCGCGGGGCGGGCTACGTCCTGCGTGAGCCGGACTAGATGTTCCGCTCCACCAGCCTGCGCCTGGCGACGCTCTATACGGCCGCCTTCGCGATCTCCGTGCTAGTGCTGGGCGTGGTCACGCTCCTGGCGACCCGCCGCGCGCTTTCAGAACAGTTCGACGCCCGAATTCGCTCGGAGTCGGCGGCGCTGGTCCAAGAGTACCAGGTCGAGGGGCTGAACGGAGTGATCGAGGCCGTTCACGAGCGCGACCGAACGCCGGGCGCCCTCGACTACGGCGTGCAGGGGGCGACCGGCGAGGCCCTGGCCGGCCGCCTGGCCGGCGCCCGCGCGCCGCTGGGTTGGTCGGTGCAGCGCGAGGGAGTCGGGGGCCGACGCGAGCCCGTCCGGCTGCTGGCTGTGGAATTTCCGGACGGCCGTAGATTGCTGGTGGGCGATGATCAGGAGCGGATCGAAGCCTTGGATGGCGTTGTGCTGCGCGGATTCGGCTGGGCCCTCGCGGGAGTCGTGGTCCTAGGTGTCGCCGGAGGCTATGCCCTGAGCGGCGACGTGCATCGACGGCTGGCGGCGATCTCGGGCACGGCCGAGGCGATCATTGACGGCGATCTCGCGCGCCGGGTGCCTGTGCGAGGCTCGGACGACGACCTCGATCGCCTCGCCCTGACCATCAACCGCATGCTCGATCGCATCGGCGCTTTGATGGACAGCTTGAAACAAGTGTCGAGCGACATCGCGCACGACATGCGCACGCCCCTCACCCGCCTAAGGCAGAAGTTGGAGCGGGGGCTGGCCGAACCCGCCGAGCGTGGCGTGGCGATGGAGAGCGCCCTCGCCGACCTCGACGCCATACTCGACACCTTCGCCGCCCTGCTGCGCATCGCCCAGATCGAAAGCGGCGCACGGCGCGCCGCCTTCCGGCCGACCGACTTGTCGGAGGTCGCCCGCACCGTGGTCGACGCCTTCGCGCCGTCCGCCGAGGACGGCCGCCAATCGCTGAAACTATCGGCGGCCACGCCGTCGAGGATCGATGGTGACCCGGAGTTGTTGACCCAGATGGTCGCCAATCTGGTCGAGAACGCCCTGCGCCATGGTGGGCCGTCAGCCCGGATTGAAGTCGGCGTTGAGGCGGTGGCCGGCGGCGCCACACTGTGGGTTCGAGACGATGGGCCGGGCGTGCCGGAGACGGAGCGCGAGCGCCTGTTCGACCGCTTCTATCGCCTTGAAGCCAGCCGATCGACGCCCGGCAGCGGTCTGGGCCTCGCCCTGGTGGCTGCAGTCGCCAAGTTGCACGGGGCCGAGGTGCGCCTGTCAGACGCCCAGCCGGGTCTGGAAGCTCGGGTCCTCTTCTCGGCCTAGGTCGGCATGACACATTGGGGTTTCGCAACCTCCTCGCCATCGGGCCGCGAGATGAGAGGGCCTAGTGCGAAGGCCGCAAGGAGATATGACATGATCCGCGCCGCCGCTCTCGCCGGGCTTACCGCCCTCGCCGCCTCGACTGCCTCGGCCGCTGGCCCTGGATATCATCTCGCCGATCGGATCGCGGGCCCCGACGGTGGTTGGGACTATGCCAGCTATGACGCGGCGCGCGACCGGGTGCTGGTGGCGAGGACCGATGCGGTGACCGCCTTCGACCTCAAGACCGGAAAGATGATCCCGGCGTTCGCACCCGCCACACGCGGCCACGCCGCCCTCCCGGTGAACGGCGGCGCCGAAGTTGTGATCACCAATGGTGTCGGCAACACCGCAGCCTTCGTAAACGCCGACACCGGCGCGCCCGTGGCGACGGTGGCCACGGGCGACGGCCCCGACGACGCGATCGTCGATCCCAAGACAGGACTGCTGCTGGTGATGGACCATCGCGCCGGCGACATCACCCTGATCGACCCGAAAGCGCACAAGGCGGTGGGGACGATCCCGGTCGGCGGGACGCTGGAAGCCGCGGCCGTGGACGGCAAAGGCCGCGCTTTCGTGAACGTCGAAGACAAGAATCAGATTGCCGTGGTCGACATCGGGGCGCGGACGGTCACGGCTCGCTACGCCCTCACAGGCTGCGAAGGCCCCACCGGCATCGCGTATGCGGCCCAAGACCGGCTCCTGATCTCGGCGTGCGACGGCTTGGCCGAGGTGGTTTCCGCGGATACCGGCAAGGTGGTGCGCCAGATCAAGATCGGAGACGGCGCCGACGGCGTCGCGTATGACGCCCGCCGCAAGCTCGCCTTCGTTCCGGCTGGCCGAGACGGAACCTTGGCTGTGATCGCTTTCAACCATGGCGATGCGCACCTGGTCCAGAGCGTGCCGACCCAGAAAGGTGCGCGCACACTTGCGATCGACCCCGAGCACAACCGCGTCTTCCTGCCGAGCGCCGAATACGTCCTGTCGGCAGGCGCGCGTCCGACGCCCGTGGCGGGCACCTTCCACCTGCTCGTCGTCGGCGAATGAGAGACGCCCGCGCTGCGCTGGTGATCGGCTTGGTCACGCTCGCAGGGTGCCAAACCTATCGTCCCGCGCCAGTGAAGCCGGAAGCCTTCCCCGCGGCGATTGCGGAGCGTCGCCTGTACGAAAGGCCGCAGGGCGAAACCTGGACGGCCGCCGAACTGCTCTCGGCCGCCTTGGCCCGCAACCCGCAGGTCGCGGAGGCCGCCGCCAAGCACCAAACCGCCTTGGCCGCCGCCCGCGCGGCGCGGGTTCCGCCGGCCGCGACCCTGATCCTGACAGCTGAATATTCCAACGAGGCTGACCACTGGCTGGTGGGCGCCGGCTCGGACGTTCCGTTGGACCATGGCGCGCGGCGTTCGGAACGGATGAACGCCGCGGACCTGGCGGCCCGCCAGGCGCTCTACGACTACGAGGATGCGGTCTGGAAGGTGCGGACCGCGCTCGCCAAGGCTTGCGTCGCCCTTCGCCGGTCCGAGGTCGAGACGGCGCAGGCTCTCGAACTCGAGGCTGTTCGCCGACGTCGGGCCGAGTTGCTGGATCGCCGCGTGGCCGCGGGCGAGGACGCGCGTCCTACCGCCCTGTTGGCGCATTCGGACCTGACCGCCGCATCGCGCCGACGCGCCGATGCCCAGTCGCGTCGAGCCGACGCCCGGATCGCCCTGGCCGAGGCTCTCGGCGTGTCGCCGCCCGCAGTGGACCCGTTGCACCTGCCTTCGTCGGACGCTTCAAGCCACGCCACGACTCAAGTTGATCGCACAGATGCGATCCTGGGGCGCTCGGATGTGCTCCGAGCCATCATCGACTACGACATCGCCGAAGGCGCGCTGCGAACCGAGATCGCGCGGCAGTATCCAGAGGTCCATTTGGGCCCCGGCTACACCTATGACCACGGTGTTCGGAAGATCCCGTTCAACCTGACGCTGATCCTCCCCCCCGCCGATCTCAACCGCGCGGCCATCTCCCAGGCCGAGGCCAAGCGAGCCGAGGCAGGCCGCAGCCTCGAGGCGGTGCAGGCTAGCGTTCTGGCGATGCTTGATCGCGCGGAGGCCGCTCTTGGTCAGACCAGCCATCAGTTCCAATTGCTGCGTGATCGCGACCGCCCGGCGGCCCTCGCCGCCGAGGCCGCGGCGAAGCGAGCGCGCGCAGCGGGAGAGGCGGACGAGACCGAGCTCCTTGCAGCACGTGCCGCGACGCTGGAATCAGATCTCGCCCTGGATGACGCGATGCAGGCGGCGGATATCGCCGTCGTCGAGTTTGAAGACGCCCTTCGGCGGCCGTTCGACCCGTCCGAGCGAGATGTCCTGCAACAGGCGGTCAAGCGCCTTGGAGACAGCCGATGAGACCCGCCGCCCTGGTCTTCGTGATTCTGGCGCTCGCCGGTGCGACGCCAGCAATGGGCGCGCCGCCGACCGTGTCCTTGCCGGCTACGGCGCAGCGCAAGCTTGGCGTCATCAGTCAGCCCGCGCCGGCGGCGCGGCACGCCGGCGTCTCGACCGCGTTCGCGCGCGTGCTCGACCCCGTACCCTTGGCCACGCTCGACGCCGACCTGATCGCCGC
>CAMFIW010000388.1 GCA_945952355.1 uncultured Phenylobacterium sp.
GTTCACAAGGATGTGGATGGGACCCAGGTTGGCCTTGGCCGCCTCGGCCATGGCCCGGACGGAGGCGAGGTCCGAGACGTCTGCGGATATGCCTACGGCTGCGCCGGGATAGACGGCGTTGATGTCGGCGGCTGCGGCCGCCGCCCGGTCCGCGAAGTAGTCGTTTACGATCACCTGCGCGCCATGCGCGGCCAATCGCCGGGCCGTCTCCTGACCGACGCCCTGACCGGCGCCTGTGACCAGGGCCGTTCTCCCCGAAAGATCAAGAATATTCATGGATGGCCTACCTCAAGATTCGTACGTCCGATGCGCTGACGCGGCTCGCCGGACGGATCTGGACCGCCGCGCACGGCCGCAGGTGCGGTCATCGGGCGGCCCATCCCCACACCGTGGCGGGCGGCGAAGCCCCTCGAATGCTCGGAGAGCGCCCGCCGGCAGCGACCTTGGACAATTGGCGCCTCATTCCGCCCGAGTCCACCCAAAAACAAATCACAATAGCCACGGAGTTGTATTTTGCGTGGCAATATGACATGAACGTCCGCGCAAATTTCATCGGGAGACGTCATGCAAGACGCGACACCAGTCGCCCACCCGACGCTTTACGGGCCCACGCCCTCAGGCGGCGTGCGGATATTCGGACAACGTTGCCGCCAGTGCGGCCGGGTGGCCTTCCCCCGGCAGGCCTATGGGTGCGAGACCTGCGGCGCGTTCGGCGCCGACTTGGTCGACGAGGATCTCGAGGCGACGGGGGCCCTCGCGTCGTTCGCCCAGGTCCATCGCCACCCTGGCAAGGACATCGATGCGCCCTTCGTGATGGCCGAGATTCGCCTCACCAGCGGGCCCTTGCTCCGTTGCACGCTCGCCCGGCGCGACGCCGCCACATTGCGGGTCGGCGCGCTGATGACCGGACGGCTGCAGGCAGACGGCGATGCGCCGGCGGAACTCCGCTTCTCCCAAGCGGAGGCTTGAGATGGCGAAGCGACTTTCCGCCCTGCGTCCGGTCTATGTCGTGGGCGTCGGCAACCATCGGTACCAGAAGCACTCCGAGACCCCTTATGTGACCTTGGGGCTCACCGCCGTACGGTCAGCCCTCGCGGACGCGGGCCTGGTCTGGCCCCAGGTGGAGTCCGTGTTCCACGCCACATGCCTGCTGGGCATGTCGCCCACCCGGACCATGCTGCGTCACCTGGGGGCGACCGGCATACCCATGCAGCAGGTGGAGAACGCCTCGGCTTCGGGATCGACCGCGTTCCGCAATGCGGTGCTGGAAGTCGCCTCCGGAATCACCGACGTATCGCTGGCGCTCGGTGTGGATAAGCCTGCGCCCTTCGTCCTGGGGGCGAGCCGCAATGGGCTCGACACCCTCGAGCGCGACCGAGTCGCCGCCTTCACCCATTTCGCCCTGCTCGCCCAGACCTATGGAGCGGAAAGCGGCGCGGGCCCGGAGGATTTCGCGCGGGTGGCCGTGAAGAACCATGCCAACGGAGCCAAGAATCCCTTCGCCCAACGCCAGCAGGCCCGCACGCTGGCGGAAGTGATCGAGGCGCCGCCCGTCGCTGGCTTTCTCACTCCCTTGCAATGCTGTCCGGTGGGTGAAGGCGCCGCCGCGGTCATCGTCGCCTCCGCCGATGCGATCCGGGCCCACGGGCTTGATCCTCGGCGTTGCCCGCGGGTCCTGAGCTCGACCTCACGCACCGAGCGGGTCTACGAGCCCGCGTCCGGCTTCGACGCGGCCCTCACCGAGGAGACCGTGAACGCGGCCTATGCGGAGGCCGGCGTCTCCGCCGCCGAATTGGATGTGGTGGAGCTGCACGACGCGTTCTCGGTGGAGGAACTGCTCTATGTCGAGCGCATGGGCCTATGCGCCCGCGGCGACGGTGCGCGCGAGCTGAAGGCCGGCGCCTTCGATATCGGGGGCCGCGTCGCTATCAGTCCCTCCGGCGGTCTGCTGGCGATGGGGCACCCGCTTGGACCCACGGGCCTGGGACAGGTGACCGAGATCGCCCGGCAACTGCGCCAAGAGGCTGAAGCGCGCCAACATCCCGGCGCGCGGACCGGTCTCGCCCACATGGTGGGCGTCGGCGCGGTCTGCCTGGTCCATATCTTGCGCAACGAGGCCTAGGATCGTGGTGACATGGCCGCCCAGATTCCGCGGAGACAGAACATGACCCAGCCTTCACCGGGAAGCGTCGAATCCTTTGTCGCCGCGAAACCTGACGAGATCGCCTTTTTCCAGGGGGACGCACGGATCAGCTGGCGACAGTGGAATCTCCACGCTGACAGGCTGGCCCATGCCCTGCTGGACATGGGCGTCCAGCCCGGGGACCGCATCGCCACCCGCCTCGGAATCCGGTGGGAGTGGTTCGTGCTACAGTTGGCCGCCAGCAAGATCGGCGCGTCCCTTGTCGGCCTGAACAGTCGCTCCACCCTGGAGGAGACCGCCTACCTGCTGGAAGACAGCGGGGCTCGGGCGATGATCCTCGACGACCCCGCGCCGGAAAGCGTCATCGCCCTGGCCCGGTCCCTGGGGATTTCCGCGGTCGTGACCTTTGCGCCTTCGCCAGATGGCGTGCCGCTCTATGGCGACCTCGTGGCCGACGGTGTGACGGCGCCGGCGCTGATCTCGCCTGCGCCGGCCCCCCTGATCCTGTACACGTCCGGCACCACGGGGCGGCCCAAGGGGGTCGCGCTCGACCCCGCGATCTTGGCGAGCCGCCCGAATGTCCAGGAATATCGGGACTACATGGCCCGCATTATCCCGGTGTCGGACAGGTCGCGCTTCCTGCTGTGCATGCCGATGCATCATGGGGCTGGGCCGAATTCGGCGCTGTTCTGTCTGCGCGCCGGCGGCAGCGTGGTGATCCTGCCGAGGTTCGATGCGGAGCAGGCCCTGCGCCTGATCGAGGCGCACGGCGTGACCAACTGGATGGCCGTGCCCACGATGGTTCACCGGCTGGAGGCCCTGCCCGCCTCCATCCGCGATGGCTACCGCCGGTCGTCGATGGAGGTCGTCAATATCGGCGCGGCGGCGGTGCCCGCCCACCTCAAGCGGTGGGCGAAGGCCTTCTTCGGGCCCCAGTGCCTGGTCTTCGAGGGGTACGGCATGAGCGAGACCCAGATGATCAGCTACATGCTGCCCGACCATTGGGACGAGGCGCCGGATTCCAGCGGAAAGCCCATGCCCTTCGTCGATGTCAAGATCCTGGACCCCGAGGGCCGCGAACTCGGCCCCGGCGAGACAGGCGAAATCTGCGCTCGCACGCCTCTGCAGATCGACCGCTATCTCAACCGCCCGCCGCTCGGGCCGGAGGACCTGACCCCAGACGGCTATTTCAGGACCGGCGATGTCGGCCGCCTCGACGCGCGAGGCTACCTCTATGTGACCGACCGACTGAAGGACATGGTGATCGTGGGCGGCGCCAACGTCTACCCGGCCGAGGTGGAGGCGGCGCTGCACACCCATCCTGACGTGATCGAGGCCGCGGCGATTGGTGTGCCCCACGCCGATCTTGGAGAGCAGGTGCTCGCGGTCTGCGAGATGAAGCCCGGCGCCGCGCGAGATCCCGAAGCCCTCATCGCGCACTGCCGCCGAACCCTGGCCGGGTACAAGCTGCCCAGGCTGGTGGTGTTTGTCGACGACCTGCCGCGCAATCCCACCGGCAAGGTGATGAAGACCGTGCTGCGGGCGCCCTACTGGTCGGGGCGAGACCGCACGGTGTGAAGCCAGGTTCCGCCCCAACTAGAATTTGACGGGCCGGGGCGAGGAGTGGTTCTGAAGCCGTGGCGCGCGGGCCGGTCCGCGGAGGAGACGTTCGTGGACGCAGGCCGGCCCGACAAACTCGACCTTCAGATCATCCGCCTGCTTCGCCAGGACGGACGGCGGGCGACCAAGGACATCGCCCAGGCGCTGGGCGTGACGGAGGCGACCGCCACCTCGCGGATCAAGGCGCTGAACGACGGCGGGGGGATGCGCGTCATGGCGCAGTTGACCGTCGCCATGTTGCGTGACCGCCGCCTATGCCCGTTTCACATCTCCGTGCGCGGCCGCGGCGTC
>CAMFIW010000389.1 GCA_945952355.1 uncultured Phenylobacterium sp.
AGCTCGACCTGCACCTCCTTCAGGCTCTGGCGCGCCATCAGGGGCGCCTGGACGGGCTCGGCGGCGGTCCCGGCCAGGCCCTTCACCGTCCACAGCGCGTCGCGGCGCGAGATCCCCAGGCCGGCGAAGGCGTCGGCCTCGGCCAGCAGCTCCAGGCTGCGGTTCGACAGCACACGGGCGAAGTCGGCCACCGTGCGCGCGCCGGCGTCACGGGCGTCGGTGAGCGCCTTGGCCTCGGCCTCCTTGAAGCCCTTGATCTGGCGCAGGCCCAGGCGCACGGCCCGCAGCCTGTGGCCCGCCAGCGGCTCCAGCGTACAGTCCCAGTCGCTGGCCAGCACGTCCGGCGGCCGCACCTCCACCCCGTGTTCGCGCGCATCCCGCACCAGCTGGGCCGGTTGGTAGAAGCCCATGGGCTGGCTGTTGATCAGCGAGGCGCAGAAGGCGTCCGGCCAGTGCTTCTTCACCCAGGCCGAGGCGTAGACCAGCAGCGCGAAGCTGATCGCATGGCTCTCGGGGAAGCCGTAGGAGCCGAAGCCTTCGATCTGGTGGAAGCAGCGCTCGGCGAAGGCCGGATCGTAGCCGCGACCCACCATGCCGTCGATGAACTTGCGGCCGTAGTCGCCGACATTGCCCATGTGGCGGAAGGTGGCCATGGCGCGGCGCAGGCCGTCGGCGTCGTCGTCGCTGAACTTGGCCGCCTCGATGGCCACCCGCATGGCCTGTTCCTGGAACAGGGGCACGCCCTTGGTCTTGCCCAGCACCTGGACGAGCTCGTCCTCCGGTCCGTGCTCGGGCGCCGGCTTGGGATAGTCCACGGGTTCGATCCCGTCGCGGCGCTTGAGGTAGGGATGGACCATGTCGCCCTGGATCGGCCCCGGGCGGACGATCGCCACCTCGATCACCAGGTCGTAGAATTTCGTAGGCTTCAGCCGTGGCAGCATCGACATCTGCGCCCGGCTCTCGACCTGGAACACGCCCACGGAGTCGGCCTTGCAGAGCATGTCGTAGACGGACGGATCCTCCTGCGGGATGTCGGCGATGTCGCGGATCAGCTTGTCGTTGTGCATCTCCGGGATCATCGAAAAGCTCTTGCGCAGGGCGGTCAGCATGCCGAGCGCCAGGATGTCGACCTTCATCAGGCCGAGTGCGTCGATATCGTCCTTGTCCCACTCGATGAAGGTGCGGTCCTCCATGGCCGCGTTGCCGATCGGCACGGTCTCGTCCAGCCGCCGTTGGGTCAGCACGTAGCCGCCGACGTGCTGCGACAGGTGGCGGGGGAAGGCCAGGAGTTCGCCGGCGAGGGCCGTCGCCCGCCGGATCTCCGGATTCTTCGGGTCCAGTCCCACCTGGGCGATGTGCTCGTCGGGGCTGATGTCGCCCCAGCTTCCCCAGACGGTGCCGGCCAGGGCGGCGGTCACGTCCTCGGTCAGGCCCAGCGCCTTGCCCACCTGGCGGATCGCCATGCGCGGGCGATAGTGGATCACGGTGGCGACGATGGCCGCGCGGTCGCGGCTGTAGCGCTGGTAGACGTACTGCATCACCTCTTCGCGCCGCTCGTGCTCGAAATCGACGTCGATGTCCGGCGGTTCGCCGCGCTTCTCGGAGATGAAGCGCGAGAACAGCAGGTCCTGGTCCTCCTTGGTCGGGTCGACCGCGGTGACGCCGAGGCAGAAGCAGACGCAGGAATTGGCCGCCGAGCCGCGGCCCTGGCAAAGGATGTCCTGGTCGCGCGCCCACTGGACGATGTCGTGCACGGTGAGGAAGTAGTTGGCGAAGCCGAGCTTCTTGATCAGCCGCAGTTCCTTGAGCAACAGGCCATGGACCTTGGCGGGCACCCCGCCCGGATAACGCCGCCCGGCGCCCTCGAAGCTTAGATTGACCAGGTGCTGGATGGCGGTGAGGCCCGGCGGCACCGGCTCGTCCGGGTACTCGTAGTGAAGTTGTTCAAGGTCGAACGAAATTCGATCGGCGATCTCCGCGCCGCGCGCCACCGCGCCCGGAAACCGCCGGAACAGGCGCTCCATCTCCTCCGGAGGCTTCAGGTGGCGCTCGGCGTTGGCGAGCAGCTTCAGCCCGGCCTCATGGATGGTGCAGGTCTCGCGGATGCAGGTCAGCACGTCCTGCAGGGCCCGCCGCTCGGGGCCGTGATAGAGCACGTCGTTGGTGGCGACCAAGGGCGCGCCGCTGGCCTGGGCGAGGCCCGCCAGCCTCGACAGCCGGTGCAGGTCTCGCGCGCCATAGCCCCGCGAGGCGGCAAGCCAGACCGAGCCGCGCAAAGCGTGGGCGATCTCGGCAAGCTGGGCCTCGAAGGCGGCGTCCAGCCGCTCCGGCGGGACCACCAGGCAGAGCTGGCCCTCGGCATGGGCCAGGAAATCCTCCCAGTGCAGTTCGCATTCGCCCTTGTCGACGCGCCGCTGCCCGACCGTCAGCAGGCGGGTGAGGCGACCATAGGCCTCGCGGTCGGAAGGGTAGCAGAGCAGGCTTGGCGTCCCGTCGGCGAAATCCAGCCGGCAGCCGGTCAGGGCGCGGATCGCCAGACCTTGCGCCCGGGCGTCCTGCATCGCCCGCCAGGCCCGCACCACGCCCGCCAGGCTGTTGCGGTCGCAGATCCCCACGGCCTCGATGCCCAGCGCCGCGGCCGTCGCCACCAGTTCGTGCGGGTGCGACGCCCCGCGCAGGAACGAGAAATTCGTCGCGGCCTGAAGCTCGGCGTAGCGCGTCATCGGCTCAGGTCAGGTCGGTGAAGGGGTTCCAGGCCACTTCCCAGAGGTGGCCGTCCGGGTCGGCGAAATAGCCGGAATAGCCGCCCCAGAAGACGTCGCGCGGCGGCTTGCGCGGGGTCGCGCCGGCCGCCACCGCCAGGGCGAACACCGCGTCGACCTCGGCCTTGCTGGCGACATTGTGCGCCAGGGTCGCGCCCCCGGGTCGCAGGTCCTCGATCGGAACCTCGACCTCCTCGGCCAGGTCCTTCCACGGATAGAGAGCGAGCCAGCTCCCCTCCAGGGCCAGCATGGCGAAGTCCTCGCCGGGTTTGTAGTTGTGGACCGGGAAGCCCAGCCCGTCGCGATAGAAGGCGAGCGCGCGTTCGACATCGCTCACGCCCAGGGTCACCAGGCTGATTTTGGGTTTCACCGATCTCTCCTCATCCGAATAGTCCGTGCAGGAACCAGCGCGGCGTCTCGCCCGGCGCATAGAGGCCCTCGCGGAAGACCCAGAACCTCTGCCCCTCCTGGTCCTCCACCCGGTAATAGTCGCGCACGGCGTCCGTGCGGACCTCGCCGATCTCCTTGCGCCACCATTCGTCGCCGATTCGCTCCGGGCCCTCGGCCTGGCGAATGCGGCGCAGGCGCTTGCGCCATTCGAACTGGCGGGGCGGGTCGTCGGGGGTGAGCGCGACCACCGCCTCCAGCGGTTCGGGCCGGCGGAACAGGCGCAGCGGGCGTGGAATGTCGCCGGGCCAGGCCGCCGCCTCGGGGGCGGGATCCAGGGGGCGGGCGGCGCGGGCCGACTGCTCGGGGATGTGGCTCTGCACCGGCACGGCGCGCCAGACGCGGTCCTCGCCCAGGCGGTTGGCCAGCCGGTCGACCAGCGGGGCGAGGCCGTCCTCCAGCCCGCCATCGAGCAGGGCGTCGAGCCGCACTTGGCGGCCGGCCACTGGCTCCACGCCCTCGGCGGCCAGGGTCGCCACCTCGATGCCGAAGCCGGGATCCACCGTCTCCAACTTCGGCGCGAACAGCTTGGCGATGCGCGCCGGATCGCGCGCCGCCAGGGCCAAGCCGATCCGCAGGGACTGGGCCTTGCCGTCCAGGCGGTGGAAGGCGAGCTCGAAACGTCGCGCCCCCTGGCCCTCGCGCTCCAACCGCTCGCAGAGCCTGGCGGCGACGTCGAAGCTCACCCGCTGCAGGTCCTCCAGGGCGCTGATCGGCTCGGCGAAGGCCAGACGCGCGAACCACGGATTGGCCGGTCGGCGGAAGGCGAGCGCTTCCTGGGCCCGGCCCAGGGCCTGGTCGATCCGCATCAGGGTCTCGGCCCCGAACCGACGGGCCAGG